>NZ_JBHVCT010000105.1:0-18718 GCF_042803195.1 Streptomyces sp. NPDC057428 | reverse complement strand
AGGCGGACGACACGAGCACGGATCCTGCCGCACCCGCCCACCACCTGTCACATCGTCAGACAGTGACCCAGACCACGACCTTCTGAATGCTTACGCTGCCGTGGGGACTGCACCCTGGCTCTGCCGCCGATCCGTGGGTCGCCCGCGCACGAGGCGTGCTGCGCCGGGCTCACCTGCCGCTGCTCTCCGAGCTGGCGCTTCAGGAATCCGGATATGTACCTGACTTCCTCAATCCCTATCCATCGCGCCCCTTCCCCACTGTCGAGGAGGAACTGGAGCAGGTCCGTTCCACCCCGCCCGACCGCGTCCTGAGCGAACTAGCGGCATTACGCGAAGGGCGGCCACGCAGCGGACTCACCGGCCGCGAAATCCCCGCGGGGGTGCAGCGGGCAATGGCACACGGCGGCGCGCACGTGGCCCGACAAGCCGCACAGGAGCTGCGGCACTACTGGGAACTAGCCTTCGCCCCGCATTGGGAGGCCGCCAAGACCGCCCTGGCCGCGGAGATCGGTCGATGCGCCGGCGTGCTGGCCGGGCACGGAGCAGCAAAGCTCTTCGACTCGCTGCACCACGACATCGAGTGGGCCGACGGCACCCTGCGCGTCCAGAGCCGGTTCCGCATCGCGCTCCGGGTACCCCAGATCGTCGTGACGCCATCGATCGTCGCACCCCGGGCGGCCGCGGCCATAGATGCCACACAAGGCGTGACCCGGCCCCCCATGCTCATCTATCCCGTACGCGGCAACACCGGCGCCCACACCAACGTCATCGCCCCGGAGAACCCGTCGTCCGAGATGGCCCAGCTCCTCGGTCCCACCCGCGCCGCACTCCTCAGCGCCCTGGTACACCCGGCCTCCACCGCCCAGCTCGCGGCACGTCACTTCCTGAGCACTGCGACGGTCTCGTACCACCTCGGCATACTGCACCGGGCGGGCCTGGTCTCCCGCACACGGGCCGGCCGTGCGGTGCTGTACCGCCGCACCGCTGAAGGATCCAGACTGACCAGGAACCGTTAAAGATTCTTTGCCCTGGTAGGGGTGTTTGACAATGCAGTGCTGCCGTTCATGATTGCGGGGTGTTGGTCCAAGTGGAAGCGGTGGGGCAGGTCGCCGACGGGCCCGCGACGGTTCGGGTGCGCGCGGAGGTGGGTGTCGCTGCTGCGTTCTGGTGCGGCGATCCGACGGGGCCGGACCGCGAGCATCGTGTGGAGTGGACTGTTGAAGAGGACGTGGTCTGGGGCGGCAACACCCGTCCAACCACTTCATTCTCACCCGCAGTGGGTGAGGAGGAAGGCTGTCGGATCGTCTTTCGGGGGCGGCTTGGCCTGACGGGCGATGTCGGAGCCGTGCTGGAAGTAGCTGGCAGCCAAATCCTGTTCGACCTCGCCGATCCGCCGCCACCGGATGCTGTCGATGGAACGTGGGTCGAGGTCCGTGTGGAGCGGAGCAGTGTCAGCGTGTACTCCTGACCGACCGGATCGGGGAGCTGCTGGAGAACCGCTTGCCGAGGTCGCCCAGCACGCCGGAGTCTCGGCGAGCACGGTGAGCTACGTCCTCAGCGGGAAGCGGTCGATCTCCGCTCTCACCCGGGAGCGCGTGGAGGACAGCATCCAGCAGTTGGGCTGCCACCCCGGCGCCGTCCAACATCGTCGCGCTGAGGGTGCCGCTGCGAACGGACATGTAGCGCCGAGCGCGCTGCGGACAATAATCCGGGCCAAGGAACAGGAGACGGGCACCCGCATCCTGTACCGGCCCTGCGAGGGCGGCTACGCCCGGCACGCTCGCGCGGATCTTCGACGAGCGGCCGGACACGACCGGCTTCATCGTCCAGAACGAGGCCGCCGTCGAGCCCCTGCTCGATCTCCTTCGGCAGCAAGGGCGGGCGGTTCCGGAGGACGTCTCGGTCGTGGCGATCTGCCCCGGGCAGGTGGCCAGGCAGGCCGTGCCCGGAGGCAGCTGGACCGGGCAGCTCACCGGCGAGCGGTTCACCAGTCGCTGGTCCTGCGCGCGGTACGAGACCGGGCGGGGAAGCGGCCGGCGCGGTAACCGTGGCGTGACTCCGGGGCCGGCATGCCCACGGTGGGGCTCGTGCGAGGGCGGCCGCCCGGCCTTTACGGAGAGTGTTCCCGTGCGTACGCACGGGAGTCGCCTTGCGTACGCGCGCGGCCCGCCTTGCCCACGCGCGCAGAGAGCCCCCGTACGCGCGCGGCGGCCGCAGCCCGTCGCCAAGCCGGTCATCCCTCGGCGGGCCGCCCGCTTCGGGGCCGTGTCCACCCGCCGCTGACCCCAACATGGGCGGCTCGCGTCCCCTCGCCGATCGGGGCGTCAGCAGTGAGTCACATCACCCGTTGTGAATTTCTCGGCATACATTCCGCCGGACCGGGGAGGTGTCCGGGCCGCTGGTGTGCCCTCATCCCGGTCCCCGGCGCGGAACAGTGCTCGGCCGGACCGGTGCGGAGCAACCCAGGCACGGAAGGCAGATCGCTACATGTCGGCTCACCTCTCGTCGGCCAGTCCGGCGGCGGTACTGGAGACCATCCACATCGACGGCACCTGGCGCGGTGCCGTCTCAGGTGCCACGCGCGAGATCCTGGACCCCGCCGACGCCACCGTCCTGGCCCGCGTCTCCGAGGGAGGCGCAGAGGACACCGACGCCGCGGTCGCCGCCGCGCGCCGTGCCTTCGACGACGGCCCCTGGCCCCACAGGCCGGTGGCCGAGCGGGCCGGACTCCTGCGCCGCGTCGCAGGTCTCCTCCAGCGGGACCGCGAGGAGATCGCGATCATCGAGAGCCGTGACACCGGAAAGACTCTGGAGGAGGGCCGCGTCGACGTCGACGACGTGACCAACGCCTTCCGCTACTTCGCCGACCTCGTCATGAACGAGAGCGGCGGCAGGGTCGTCGACGCCGGCGACCCTGACGTGCACAGCATCGTCGTGCACGAGCCGGTCGGCGTCTGCGCCCTGATCGCCCCCTGGAACTACCCCCTGCTCCAGGCCAGCTGGAAGATCGCCCCGGCCCTCGCCGCCGGCAATACCTTCGTGCTCAAGCCGAGCGAGGTCACCCCGCTCTCCACCGTCCACCTGATCCGGCTGCTCGCGGAGGCCGGACTCCCCGACGGGGCGGCCAACCTCGTCACCGGCGCGGGCGACCCGGTCGGCGCCAGGCTGTCCGAGCACCCGGACGTGGACATGGTCTCCTTCACCGGCGGTCTCGCCAGTGGCACGAAGGTGGCCCAGGCCGCCGCGCCGACGGTCAAGAAGGTCGCCCTGGAGCTGGGCGGCAAGAACCCCAACGTCGTCTTCGCCGACGCGTGCGCCACCGAGGACGGCTTCGACACCGCCGTGGACCAGGCACTGAACGCCGCGTTCTTCCACAGCGGCCAGGTCTGCTCCGCCGGTGCCCGGCTCATCGTCGAGGAGTCCGTCCGGGAGCGTTTCGTCACCGAGCTCGCCCGTCGCGCCGACGCGATACGGCTCGGCCGGGGTACCGCGGAAGGCGTCGAATGCGGTCCGCTGGTCTCGGCGCAGCAGCTCGCCAAGGTGGAGGCCTACGTGGCGTCCGCCCGTGAGGAAGGTGCGGTCGTCCGCTCCGGCGGAGCGCGCCCCGAACCCTCGGACGTCCGGCCCGCCGACGGCTACTTCTACCGGCCGACCGTCCTGGACGGCTGCCACCGGGAGATGAAGGTGGTCCGCGAGGAGACCTTCGGCCCGATCCTCACCGTCGAGACCTTCCGTACCGAGGAAGAGGCCATCACGCTGGCCAACGACACGGACTACGGACTGGCCGGCGCGGTATGGACCACCGACGCCGGCCGCGCCCGGCGCGTCGCCGGCCGGTTGCGGCACGGCACCGTCTGGATCAACGACTACCACCCCTACCTCCCGCAGGCCGAGTGGGGCGGCTTCGGCAAGTCCGGCACGGGCCGTGAGCTTGGCCCCACCGGCCTCGCGGAGTACCGCGAGGCCAAGCACATCTACCAGAACCTCAACCCGCGCCCGCAGCGCTGGTTCGCCGGCTGACGGCAACGCCCCGCTCGACGCGACTCGCACGCCCGGCCGAACCCGGCCGGCCCTCCGGCTGATCGCATCTCCTCCCACCCGCGCGGCTGTTCGCAGATCCGCGCACAAGCCGGCACCGCGCACAAGCCAGCACCTTGCAGAAGGAGCAACCGATGCCCCCGTCCCCCAGCACCGCACGCCCCGAACCCGTCGACTACCTGATCGTCGGAGGAGGTACCGCAGGATCGGTCATCGCCTCCCGTCTCACCGAGGACCCCGGCGTCACCGTCACCGTGATCGAGGGCGGGCCGACGGACATCGACCGCGAGGACGTCCTCACGCTCCGCCGCTGGCTCGGCCTGCTCGGTGGCGACCTCGACTACGACTACCCCACCACGGAGCAGCCACGCGGCAACTCCCACATCCGGCACAGCAGGGCCCGGGTGCTGGGAGGCTGCTCCTCGCACAACACCCTGATCAGCTTCAAGCCGCTGCCCGGTGACTGGGACGAGTGGGCCGAGGCCGGGGCCGAGGGCTGGGACGCGGCGTCCATGGACCCCTACTTCGCCCGTCTGCGCAACAACATCGTGCCCGTGGACGAGAAGGACCGGAACGCCATCGCCCGCGACTTCGTCGACGCCGCCCGGGCGGCGGCCGGCGTCCCGCGGGTGGAGGGCTTCAACCGCAAGCCGTTCCACGAGGGTGCGGGCTTCTTCGACCTGGCGTACCACCCGGAGAACAACAAGCGCTCCTCGGCATCCGTCGCCTACCTCCACCCGCACATCGAGGCCGGTGACCGCCCCAACCTCTCGATCCTGCTGGAGACATGGGCGTACCGGCTGGAGTTCGAGGGCAACCGCGCCACCGGTGTGCGGGTACGCACCAAGGACGGCGAGGAGCACCTGCTGCGCGCCACGCGTGAGGTCATCGTCTGCGCGGGTGCGGTCGACACGCCCCGGCTGCTCATGCACTCCGGCGTCGGTCCGGCGAAGGACCTGGCCGGGCTCGGCATCCCCGTGGTCCACGACGCGCCGGGCGTCGGCGAGAACCTGCTCGACCACCCTGAGTCGGTCATCGTGTGGGAGACCGACGGCCCCATTCCGGAGAACTCCGCGATGGACTCCGACGCGGGCCTCTTCGTCCGGCGCGACCTCGGATCACGGGGCCCCGACCTGATGTTCCACTTCTACCAGATCCCCTTCACCGACAACCCGGAGCGCCTCGGCTACGAGAAGCCCGAGCACGGTGTGTCGATGACCCCGAACATCCCCAAGCCGCGCAGCCGTGGCCGCCTGTACCTCACGAGCGCCGACCCCGAGGTCAAGCCCGCCCTGGACTTCCGCTACTTCACCGACGAGGACGACTACGACGGGCGCACCCTGGTCGACGGGATCAAGCTCGCCCGCGAGATTGCGAAGACCGAGCCGCTCGCCCAATGGCTCAGGCGCGAGGTGTGCCCGGGGCCCGAGGTCACGTCCGACGAGGACATCAGCGAGTACGCCCGCAAGGTCGCGCACACCGTCTACCACCCCGCCGGCACCTGCCGCATGGGAGCCGTGGGCGACCCCACGGCGGTCGTCGACCCGCAGTTGCGGATCCAGGGTCTGGAGGGCATCCGGATCGCCGACGCGTCCGTCTTCCCGACCATGCCCGCGGTGAACCCCATGATCGGCGTGCTGATGGTGGGCGAGAAGTGCGCCGAACTGCTCCGAGCGACCCCGACCACCGGAGGCGATGTCCGATGAACGAAGCCAGTACCCCTGTGTTCAGCGTCAAGAACCTCTGGAAGGTCTTCGGCCCCAAGGCCGACCGCATACCCGGCAGCGAGTACGCGGCCCTGCCGCCCGCCGAACTGCGCGAGCGCACCGGCTGCACCGCCGCGGTGCGCGACGTCTCCTTCGACGTGCACAAAGGCGAGGTCTTCGTCGTCATGGGCCTGTCGGGATCCGGCAAGTCGACGCTCGTGCGCTGTCTGACCCGGCTCATCGAGCCCACCAGCGGCACCCTCGCCATCGACGGCGAGGACGTCCTCGCGATGGACACCACCCGGCTGCGTGAACTGCGCCGCCACCGCGCCGCGATGGTGTTCCAGCACTTCGGGCTCCTGCCGCACCGCACCGTCCTCGACAACGTCGCCTACGGCCTGGAGATCCAGGGCCTCGGCAAGTCCGAGCGGCGTGCCAAGGCGGCCGAACTCGTGGAGAAGGTCGGCCTCGCCGGGCTCGAGGACCGCCGCCCGGCCCAGCTGTCCGGCGGCCAGCAGCAGCGTGTCGGACTCGCCCGCGCGCTCGCCGTCGACCCGTCCGTGCTCCTCTTCGACGAGCCCTTCAGCGCCCTCGACCCGCTCATCCGCCGCGAGATGCAGGACGAGGTCGTCCGGCTGCACCGCGAGGAGGGCCGCACCATGGTCTTCATCACCCATGACCTCAGCGAGGCGCTCCGCCTCGGCACCCGCATCGCGCTGATGCGTGACGGCGGCATCGTCCAGCTCGGGACCCCCGAGGAGATCGTCGGCTCGCCCGCCGACGACTACGTGCGCGAGTTCGTCCGCGACGTGCCGCGCGAGCAGGTCCTCACCGTCGCCTCCGCCATGCGCCCGCCGGCCGCCGGGGACGCCGACGGCGGCCCGGTCGTCCGGCCGGGGGCCACCGTCTCCGAGGCCATCGAGGCCGTCTCCCGCTCGGGCGGCTCCGTCGCCCGGGTGATGGAGGACGGCAGGCTGCTCGGAGTGGTCGACCACGCCTGCCTGCTCGACGTCGTCGCGGGCACGGGAGCCCGTGAGGTGACCGTCTGATGGCCACCGCACAAGCGACCACACGCACCGCCGCCGGCCCCCCGGGCACCGGCCCGCTCGCCGCCCTGCGCGGCCGGCCGGCCCTCGGCAAGATCCTCCTGCTGCTGGCGGTCGCCGCCGTCGCGGTCCCCCTCGTGCAAGCCCGGTGGGGCGGCGGCGTCTGGCCCTCGGCCCTCACCGTGGACCTGACCGGCCCCCTCGGAGAGGTCAACGACTGGATCATCGGCAACCGGGACAGCCACCCGCTGTTCCTCTACTTCTTCGGCCATATCAGCAACGCCGTCGTCCTGTCGGTGCGGGGTGTCTACCTCGCGCTGCTCGCCCTCGGCTGGGCGGGCGTCACCGCGGTCGCCGCACTCGTCGCGTGGCGGGTGGCCGGTTGGCGCCTGGCGCTGACCGCCGGCGTGTCCTTCCTCGTCTGCGGAGTGCTCGGCATGTGGGTGCCGACCATGCAGACCCTGGCCCTGATGAGCGTCGCGGTGCTCGCTTCCGTGGTGCTGGGCCTGCTTCTCGGACTCGCGGGCGGGCTCTCGGACCGTACGTTCCGCGTCCTGCGCCCCGTGCTGGACACCATGCAGGTGCTGCCCGCCTTCGCCTATCTGCTGCCCGTCGTGCTGATCTTCGGCATCGGCGTGCCCGGCGCGGTCCTCGCCACCGTGGTCTACGCGGCTCCGCCGATGGCCCGGCTCACCGCGCTCGGACTGCGCGGTGCCGACGCCGGTGTCATGGAGGCCGTCGCCTCGCTCGGCGCGACCGGCCGTCAGCGCCTGCTGACCGCCCGGCTGCCGCTGGCCCGCAAGGAACTGCTCCTGGGGCTCAACCAGACCATCATGATGGCGCTCTCCATGGCAGTCATCGCCTCCGTCATCGGCGCCGGCGGTCTCGGTGACCGCGTCTACCAGGCGCTGTCCTCCGTCGACGTCGGCGCGGCGCTCGCCGCCGGCATACCCATCGTGCTGCTGGCCGTCGTGCTGGACCGCACGACCGAGGCGGCCGGCCGGAGGATCGGCACGGAGCCCAGCGGCCCCGCCGCCCTGCGAGGAGCGCGCGGCTGGGGGATCGCCGCCCTGATCGCCGCCGTCGTGGCCGTGGCAGGCCGCTTCACCGGGGGCCGTCTCTGGCCCGAGGGCGGCATCGTCACCATCGCGGGACCGGTCAACACGGCCAAGGACTGGATGGTCGACCACCTCTACACCGGCGTCCCCGTCATCGGCGGAACCGCCGACTGGGCCGCGCACTTCACCAGCTGGATCCTCAACCCGCTGCGCAGCGGGCTGCAGGGGCTGCCCTGGTGGTCCGTACTCCTGATCGTCGCCGCCCTCGCCTGGACGATCGGCACCTGGCGCACGGCGCTCACCGCCGTGCTGGCCATGGCCGCCATCGGAGTCCTCGGTGTGTGGGACCAGTCGATGGACACGCTCAGCCAGGTCATCGCCGCCGTCGCGGTCACCCTGGTCCTGGGCTTCGCCATCGCCGTCGGCGCCGCACGCAGCAGGCGATTCGAACGGCTGCTGCGGCCCGTCCTGGACGTCTTCCAGACGATGCCGCAGTTCGTCTACCTCATCCCGGTGGTCGCCCTCTTCGGTGTCGGCCGCGCCCCCGCCGCGGCGGCCGCGGTCGTCTACGCGCTGCCCGCCGTCGTCCGCATCACCACCCAGGGGCTGCGAGGCGTCGACCCCGCCGCGATGGAGTGTGCCCGCTCGCTCGGCGCCACCAGCGGCCAGCAACTGCGCCAGGTCCAGATCCCTCTGGCCAGGCCCGCGTTGCTGCTCGCCGTGAACCAGGGCGTCGTGCTGGTCCTCGCCGTCGTCATCATCGGCGGACTCGTCGGCTCCGGCGCGCTGGGCTACGACGTCGTGTTCGGCCTGGCACAGGGCGACCTGGCCACCGGTCTCGTCGCAGGCGCCGCCATCGTCTGCCTCGGACTGATGCTGGACCGGGTCACCCAGCCCACCGCCCGCCGCCAGCGGAAGGAGAGCTGACATGGCTCGCACCCGTACCCGCGCCCGTCTCCGTACGTCCGCGATCCTCGCCTCCGCGGCAGCCCTGCTGGCTGTCACCGGCTGCGGCGCGGCGGACATGACCAAGCAGGCGAGCCCCTTCGCGGCCCCCGCCGACATCAAGACCGTCACGCTGTCCGTCCAGTCCTGGGTCGGTGCGCAGGCCAACGTGGCCGTGGCGCAGAAGATCCTCCAGGACGAGCTGGGCTACCGCGTCGACCTCGTGCAGACCGACGAGGTACCCGCCTGGGACGCGCTCAGCCAGGGCCGCGTCGACGCCATCCTGGAGGACTGGGGCCACCCGGACCAGGAGAAGCTGTACGTCAAGGACAAGAAGACCATCGTGCCCGGTGGCGATCTCGGCGTCACCGGGCACATCGGCTGGTACGTGCCCAAGTACTGGGCGGACGAGCACCCGGACGTCACGAACTGGAAGAACCTCGACAAGTACGCGGACGAGCTGCGCACCCCGGAGAGCGGCGACAAGGGCCAGCTGATGGACGGTTCGCCGTCCTACGTCACCAACGACAAGGCGCTGGTGAAGAACCTCGGCCTCGACTACAAGGTCGTCTTCGCCGGATCCGAGGCCGCGCAGATCACCCAGATGCAGCAGTTCGCCAAGGAGAAGAAGCCCTTCCTGAGCTACTGGTACCAGCCGCAGTGGCTGTTCAACGAGGTGCCGATGGTCGAGGTGAAACTGCCGGAGTACTCCGACGCGTGCGCGGCGAAGGCCCCGGAGGACATCGACTGCGCCTACCCCAAGACTCCGCTGCAGAAGTACCTGAACGCGGGCTTCTCCAAGCGCGGCGGGGACGCGGCAGCCTTCCTGAAGAAGTTCAAGTGGTCCGAGAAGGACCAGAACGAGGTCTCGGAACTGATCGCCTCCGAGCGACTGTCGCCCGACGAGGCGGCCGGCCGCTGGATCCAGGAGCACCCGGACGTCTGGAAGAAGTGGCTCGCCCGGTGAGGTGAGCCCGGTAACCTTCCCCGGCTCGCAGTCAGCCGCCGCGGCACCTGCCGCGGCGGCCGACCGCGTTCCGGGGGCAACCCTCTTGCGGGACCGGTGTTCCGGAAGC
This sequence comes from Streptomyces sp. NPDC057428, assembly GCF_042803195.1. NCBI lineage: Bacteria > Bacillati > Actinomycetota > Actinomycetes > Kitasatosporales > Streptomycetaceae > Streptomyces > Streptomyces sp. NPDC057428. Next base: position 8,849 of record NZ_JBHVCT010000105.1, on the reverse strand, counting down.
CGGGGGAGCGTCGGGCCCGCGAGGGAGGGGTTCGTCGTAGGGTGAGAGGCGCTCAGGGAGGCAGACGGCCGAGGGAGCCAAGGATGACGCGGTACCTGATCTCGTTCGACGACGGCGCGATGACCTTCCCCGAGGCGGAGTTGGCCGAGGTGGCAGAGGCCTCGCACGCCGTGGTGCGCGCGGCCCGGGACGCCGGTGTGTGGGTCTTCGGCGGCGGACTGGAAAGGCAGCGGGCGAGCGTCGTGGCCACCGACGGGACCGTCGCCGACGGCCCGTACCCGGAGACCAAGGCGGTGCTCGGCGGATTCTCGGTCATCGATGTCCCCACACGTGAGGACGCGCTGGAATGGGCCGCCAGGATCGCTGCCGCGTGCCGCTGCGCGCAGGAGGTCCGGGAGATCATGCCCGACCCGGCCGCTTGACGGAGGACCGGCCGCGCGCCGCGATGACAAGGGTCGCCGCTACGAGCGCCGCGGCGAGGATGCCGGTCACCAGCACGGGCACCGGGGTGAAGGTCGAGGCGAGGACGGCGAGGACGGCGAGCGGGTGGACGAGGTCGGTGCGGCTGCGGATCTCCGACGCCCGGTGATGCAGCAGCCACACCAGCATGACGAAGACGGCCACCGGGATGGTGAACGTCGCCGCGGCCGCACGGTCGGACAGGTGGCCGTGACCGGTCGAGTGCGCGACGTTCAGCGCCAGGCCCGCGCCGACGGCCGCGGCCGAGGCGAAGACGAGATAGTGACCGTAGCCCCAGAGGAGCGCGGACCTGAGTCCGTTGAGCCGGCGGGGGGCGTTCTGCGCGAAGTAGAGCCACCAGAGGGAGAACACCGTCAGCACGCCTCCGACGACCAGGGTCGCGATGTCGCCGATCGCCGTCTCGTCGTCGAGGGCGGTGCGGACGGCGACGGTCGCCGCGGTGATGGTCTCGCCGAGGACGATCAGCGTGAAGAGGCCGTACCGCTCCGCGATGTGGTGGGGGTGCCAGGTGGTGGCGGCGATGCTCTCGGCCCAGACGGGGACGGCGAGTTCGGCCACGACCAGGACGCCGAAGAGGGGGAGCCCCCAGTCGTCGGGCAGCGCGAGCCGGGCGACCCAGCCGATCTGCACGACCAGAATGCCGACCGCGTAGCGCAGGCAGCTGCGCCGGCGTTCGGGGTCGGAGTGCGCCGCACGCAGCCACTGGGTGACCATGGCCAGCCGCATGACGACGTAGCCCCAGGTGATGACGGCGAAGTCCTCGTGTTCCAGGGCCTGCGAGACGCCCGCCGCCAGAACGAGCGCACCCGTGATCTGGACGAGGGTCAGCAGCCGGTACGGCACGTCGTCGGTGTCGTAAGCGGACGCGAACCAGGTGAAGTTCATCCACGCCCACCAGATCGCGAAGAACACCATCGCGTAGCCGAGGAGCCCGTGACCGACGCGGCCCTCGGCGAGTTCGTGCTCGAAGGCCACCGAAGCCTGGGCGACGGCGGCGACGAAGCACAGGTCGAAGAACAACTCGAGTGCGGTCGCCGTGCGGTGCTCCTCGCTGGAGAGGCGGGCGACCATCGGCCGGTGCCATGCGTCGGCGGCGGAGTGTGACTGGCTCATGCGTACCCGGTTTCGGCGTGGAGGGTTGTTCGGCCCCGGGCGGCCGCACGGGCCATCGGCCCGGTCGGCCCGCCCGGCGGCCACCGGTCACGTTACGAGCGCGCGGCGGGCGGAGGCAACGTCGACAGGCCTGCGAGGCCCGCCCGGCGGCGCCGCCTGCCCGCACGTCCGGACGGCGAGGAACCCGAGGTCGGACGGACCGGCGCACATCCGACCACCCGAGGTCAGACGACCGGTCGCACATCCTCCGGCTCCGGACGTTCGAACTGGGTGCGGTGCAGTTCCTCGTACCGTCCCCCGGCGGCCAGCAGTTCGTCGTGCGTGCCCCGTTCGACGACGCGGCCGTCCTCGACGACGAGGATCAGGTCGGCGGACCGCACCGTCGAGAGGCGGTGGGCGATCACCACCGCCGTACGGCCCTCCAGCGCCTCGGCCAGGGCCTCCTGGACAGCCGCCTCCGAGGTGGAGTCCAGGTGGGCGGTCGCCTCGTCCAGGATCACCACCCGCTGCCGGGCCAGCAGCAGACGCGCGATGGTGAGGCGCTGGCGCTCACCACCGGAGAGCCGGTAGCCGCGCTCTCCGACCACCGTGTCCAGGCCCTCGGGCAGCGAGGCGACCAGTCCGTCCAGCCGGGAGCGGCGCAGCGCGTCCCAGATATCCTCCTCGGCCGCCTCCGGCCGCGCGAGCAGCAGATTGGCGCGCACGGACTCGTGGAAGAGGTGCCCGTCCTGGGTCACCATGCCGAGCGTCTCCCGGATCGAGTCGGCCGTGAGATCCCGTACGTCGACGCCGTTCAGCCGGACGGCACCGGCGTCGGTGTCGTACAGCCGGGGGAGCAGCTGGGCGATCGTCGACTTGCCCGCCCCGGACGAACCGACCAGCGCGACCATCCTCCCCGGTTCCGCGGTGAAGGTGATGTCGTGCAGCACCCTGGCCCCGTCGCCGGAATCCAGCGTGGCGACCTCTTCGAGGGAGGCGAGGGACACCTTGTCCGCGGAGGGGTATCCGAACGACACCCCGTCGAACTCCACGGACACCGGCCCGTCCGGCACCCTGCGGGCACCGGGCTTCTCGGCGATCAGCGGCCGGAGGTCGAGGATCTCGAAGACCCGCTCGAAACTGACCAGCGCGCTCATGACCTCGACGCGGGCTCCGGCCAGCGAGGTCAGCGGCGCGTACAGGCGGGTGAGGAGCAGGGCCAGGGCGACGACCGCCCCGGGCTCCAGGGTGCCGCGCAGCGCGTAGTAGCCGCCCAGCCCGTAGACCAGTGCGAGTGCCAGGGCCGACACCAGGGTGAGTGCCGTGATGAAGGTGGACTGCAGCATCGCCGTGCGGATGCCGATGTCGCGTACCCGGCCCGCCCTGGCCGCGAATTCGGCGGACTCGTCGGCGGGACGTCCGAACAGCTTGATGAGCGTCGCACCCGGCGCCGAGAAACGCTCGGTCATCTGTGTGCCCATGGTGGCGTTGTGCCCGGCGGCCTCCCGCTGGAGGGCCGCCATCCGCGAACCCATCCGGCGGGCGGGGACGACGAACAGCGGCAGGAGCACCAGGGCGAGCAGCGTGATCTGCCAGGAGATCGTGAGCATCACGGCGAGCGTCAGCAGCAGGGTGACGAGGTTGGAGACGACACCGGACAGGGTGTTGCTGAACGCCCGTTGCGCTCCGATCACGTCGTTGTTGAGCCGGCTGACCAGCGCGCCGGTGCGGGTACGGGTGAAGAAGGCGACCGGCATCCGCTGCACGTGGTCGAAGACGGCGGTGCGCAGATCGAGGATGAGCCCTTCACCGAGGGTCGCCGACAGCCACCGGGTGAGGAGCCCGAGACTCGCCTCCGCCACGGCGATCAGCGCGATGAGCAGGGCGAGCCACGTGACCGTCCCCGCCTCCTTGCCCTGCACGATCGCGTTGACGACACGGCCCGCCAGGACCGGTGTGGCCACCGCGAGGAGCGCGGTGACCACACTGAGCAGCAGGAAACGGCTGATCCGGCCACGGTGCGGCCGGGCGAACTCCCCGATGCGGCGCAGGGTGGCGCGGGAGAGGGGTCTGCGGTCCTTCTGCGCGTTCATCGTGCTGTGCAGTGAATGCCACGCGGTGACTTCCATGTCCATGCGGGTGTGCCTCCGTAGTGGGTCGGTACGCACCGAACGCTAGGACCCCGAGCGGACTTGAGGTCAAACGTCCCGCACCGGCTTCACCCGGCAGTGCGATCAGCGCGCCCGGACAGTCGCCATGACGTCCCGGTCCGGCTGAAGCGTAAGTGTCGGTACGGGGCCGATGTCGCCCGGGTCGACCTCCCGTGAGGGAGAGGTATCTGCCGCGGGCCTCGTACCCACCGCCGTTGTCCCGTCACGACCGGCTGTTCCCTGAGCCGACTGTGGGCAGGAGGCCTCGTCGCCGCGCAGGCACGTGTGGGTCCACGCGGGTGCTCCACCCACGGCCGGCCTGACCGGCGGCCGGTCCGCGTGCCGCCCGGGTGGTCGTCGGGTGCGTACGAAGCTGTGCCAGGTCGCCTGCCAGGGTCCGGCCGTCCCGGGTCCGGCCGTCCCGGGTCCGGGGCCGGACAGCACGGCCGGCTCGCTCCCGGGAGGCGCGGCCGGTGGCGGAGGGATCAGCGCCGCCGCGTAGAGGGCGGCGAGCAGATGTGCGGCGAGCAGGGTGCCGGCCCGCTGTGCGGGGCGCACGCTCAGCACCTGCCCGAGCCGGCGGCGGACCGTGCCGGGGGCATCGGTGCCACGGCTGCGGTACGCGCGCCGCATGGTGCGGGGCGAGGGCCGGGCGCGAAGACGGTGTCGTTCATAGCGCAAGCCTGTCCGCCGCCCACTCGGCGCGAGGCGCTCCTTCATCCGTTCGGCTCAGCGGACGCGCGAAGCGGTACACGCCGCCGCCCCGGAGGGTGACCCCCTCGCCGTGGACGCCGGCCTCACCGGCCCCGGGACGCGCGGTCACATGCCGGAGGGCCGCAGGCTCGGTGCCCGCGGCCCCCCGGCCCGCGTGTCACTCCGTCAGGCGCCCGGCGGAACCCGGGAGGGACGGCCGCCGCCCCGGGTCAGGGAGTAGCCGAACACAGCCGCCATCGCGGCGAGTACGCCGCCGCCCACGGTCCACAGCCAGCGGTCGGTCCACCAGCCGGAGGACCAGCCGTCCTCGGGATCGCCGGCGAGCGGGGTATCCGACTCCGATGAGGCGGACGTCCGGTCGGCCGAGGACGCGCCCGGCACGAGCGGCTTCGCGAGCGTGCCGTCCACGTCGTGCGCGCCGCCCTGGTCGGCGGAGGTGGCCTCGGTCTCGACGTGGACCGGGAGCCCCAGGTCCTCCTCGGCCAGGCCGACCACCGTCAGGCGGATGTAGTAGGTGCCGGGCAGCGGATCCGACGCCCACGGCTCGGACCACGCGCGCACGGTGCGCAGCACACAGGACAGCTCGACGGTGCTCGCGTCCGGTGCGGCCTTCCTGGTCTGGTGGCCGTACATGCAGGCCTGCCGGCGGCGGAGCCCGTCGTACACGTCCACCTGCCAGGTCGACGCGCCGTGCCGGGTGGCGCTCTCGGGGAGGCTCACCTTCGCCCGCACCGTGGCCCGTTGGCCCGCGTCGGCGGGGAAGGCCCAGTACAGGTAGTCACCCGTGGACGCGTCCGCCGTGGCCTTCGTGCCCTGCTGGATCGCTGTCGCGGTGCGGAAGGTGGTGCCGGCCTCGGTCGGTCCGGCGGCCTCGCCGTCGGCCGGGCTCGCGCTCGCCGACGGGTCGTCGGCGACGGCGGCCCCGCCCGAGGTGAGCAGCGCGACTCCGGCGAGGAGGGCGCCCACGCAACCGCGCCTCAGTGTGTTTCTACGGGTGGTACGCATCAGTTGGTCCTCCATACGGCGACGCGCCAGCGCGAGATCCAGCCGATCAGCAGACCGGCGATCAGCCCGGTCAGGACCATGACTCCCAGGAGCCACCAGCCCCGGCCGAGTCCGAATGCCGCCGTGTCGGCGGCCTCGTCGGGCGCGTCCACCAGGTCGATGGTCAGCTCGACGGGCATGCCGGGGGTCGTCTTCACGGACGGGGCCGTGGAGAAGGAATTGCTGAGCTGGAGGCACACGGTCTCGGGGGCGGGCGCGGTGCCCTCGTCCGTGTCGTCCTCCTCGGCCTTCGGGTAGCGCAGGCCGGACGAGATCATGTCCGTACGTCCGGTGCCGGACTCCGAGCCCCGGACGATCTCGCGCCCGTGCCTGGTCACCGCGCGCAGGAGCACGCCGTAGTCGTCGGCGACCGCGCGGTCCGCGGCCACACTGACGGAGGCACGCAGTTCCTGACCCGGCGCCACATCCACCCGGTACCAGCGGTGCTTGCCGATCTCCTGGCGGTCGGTGTAGAGACCGGCCTTCAGCTCGGGGGCCGCGGAACAGCTGCCCGCGCCCTCGGTCGCCACCGGGGTGACGACGGGCTCGGCGGCCCTGTCGACCAGCTGGGTCACCCGGCCCGAGAGTTCGTCGGTGTTCTGGACCGCGGTGTACGTGCCGCCGGTGGCCTCGGCGATGCAGGTCAGCTGCTGACGGATCTTGGCGTTGGGCACCAGGCCCAGCGTGTCGATGACCAGGTGGATCCCCCGGGCGGCGATGTCGCGGGCGACCTCGCAGGGGTCGAGCGGACCGCAGGTGTCCTCGCCGTCGGTGATCAGGACGATCCTCCGGGTGGAGTCACCGCCCTCGAGGTCGTCGGCTGCGCCGAGCAGGGCGGGCCCGATCGGGGTCCAGCCCGTCGGCGCCAGGGTGGCGACGGCGGTCTTGGCCTCCGTGCGGTCGAGCGGACCGACCGGGTAGAGCTGCTTGGTGTCCTTGCAGCCCACCTTGCGGTCGTCACCCGGGTAGTCGGCGCCGAGCGTACGGATGCCGAGCTCGACCTCTTCGGGCACCGCGTCCAGGACGTCGTTGAACGCCTGCTTGGCGGCGGATATCCGGGACTCTCCGTCCATGTCGCGGGTGCGCATGGACCCGCTGACGTCGAGGACAAGCTCGACCTTCGGCGATGCGGCGGTGGGGGGTTCGTCGGCGGCGGCCGGGAGGGCGGTGCCGAGCCCGGCGGCCAGGGTGGCGAGCAGAACGCACACCCCGGCCGTCAGCCGTTTTCTTATGATCATCGCCGGATCCTATTGAAGATCCGCAGTCATCCCCAAAACCGGTCCGCCGGGCGCCATTTCGGGGCCGCTCCCTATCCGCCGAGCAGTGGCCCCGCCACCCTGTCGAGCGCTGAGCCGACGCGCTCCCACGTCTCCGTGTCCCTTTCCAGCGGCGGGAGTTCGACGTGGGCGTTGGCGGCCTTCGCGTTCCAGCGGGTCGCGATGGCGACCGGGTCGCCACCGCCCGCCGCGGACGCGGCCAGGGCCGCGGCACCGCGGGCGACCAGTTCCCCGCCCCCGGGCACGATCAGTGGCCGTCCGGAGAGCCGGCGCACCGTCTCCACCCAGGTGCGGCCCTGCGCGCCGCCGCCGATCAGCCGCAGCGGCCTGCCGGCGACCTCGGGGTCGGCCGGGTCCAGCCCGCAGGCCCGCAGCAGCTCGTCCAGCGCCCGCAGCACGGTGAAGGCCGCGCCCTCGTACGCGGCGCCCAGCAGCTGCTGCGGCGTGGTGTCGTGCCTGAGCCCGGTGAGGAGGCCCGACGCGGTGGGCAGATCGGGCGTGCGCTCGCCGTCCAGGTACGGCAGGAGTACGGCCTCGCCCCCCGGCGTGGCGTCGTCGCGGTGCAGGCCGAGCAGGGTGGCGACCTTGTCGACGGCCAGGGTGCAGTTGAGGGTGCAGGCGAGCGGGAGGTACGTACCGTCGGCGGACGCGAATCCGGAGAGGGCCGTGGAGGCCGGCCGGGCCCGGGAGGCGGCGAACACCGTTCCCGACGTGCCGAGGCTGAGGACGGGGTGGTCCAGCAGGCCGGCGCCGCCCAGGCCGAGGCCGACGGCGGCGCTCATGTTGTCCCCGGTGCCGGCCGCGACGGCGATCCCGACGGGAAGGCCGAGCGACTCCGCCGCGGACGCGGTCAGCGAGCCGATCCGGGTCCCGCCGCCCTCGGCCACCTCCGGCAGCATCGAGGCGTCCAGGCCGAGGAGTTCCAGGAGCTCGGGGTCGTACGCCCCGGAAGCGGTCGAGTACCAGCAGGTGCCCGACGCGTCGCCGGGGTCCGTCGCGGCCGTGCCCGAGAGCCGTTCGGTGAGGAAGTCGTGCGGCAGCCGGACGCCGGCTGCCGCGTCGGCGCTCGCCGGGTCGTTCTCGCGCAGCCACCGCCACTTCGTTGCCGTCATGGACGCGACGGGTACGGTCCCGGTGCGAGCGGTCCAGGCGTCGGGCCCGCCCAGTTCGGCCACGAGCGCCGCCGCCTGTGGGGCGGAACGGGTGTCGTTCCACAGGAGCGCGGGGCGCAGCGGGCGGCCGGACCGGTCGAGCACCACGAGACCGTGCTGCTGGCCGGCGACACCGATGCCGGTGACGCAGGACGGGGAGATGACCGACTCCTTGAGTCCGGCCGCCACGGCGTCGCACAGTGCGCGCCACCAGATCTCGGGGTCGCTCTCGCGTGCCCCGCCCTCACCCGTGACCACGTGCGGCGCGCGGCCGACGGCGAGCAGCTCACCGGTCTCGGTGTCGGTGACAGCGGCCTTCGTGGACTGGGTGGAGCTGTCCACGCCGATGACGACGGTACGCGGCGGCATGGCCTACCTCTTCTCGTGCGGTTTTCCGGTGGTGCGGATTTTGGGAGTGCGACAAACAAATTACGTGATCGACGCCGTGCGGAACAGAGGCGTCCCTCGTTTCGCCGTTCGGGGGGTTACGTCCACCGTCCGCCGTGTGCATAATTAATCATGTCAGTGAACAAATAGGCCCGGGTGAAGACGACGGTCCCGGACCGCAGGCAGGCGAAGGCGGACAGACGATGACGGAACGCTTCACTCCCACTCCCGCGGACAGGTTCACCTTCGGTCTCTGGACCGTGGGCTGGCGGGGCAACGACCCGTTCGGTGAGCCGACCCGTCCCGCACTGGACCCGGTCGAGTCGGTGGAGCGGCTGGCCGAGCTCGGCGCGCACGGTGTCACCTTCCACGACGACGACCTGATCCCCTTCGGGTCCGACGAGAGCGAGCGGGCCCGCCTGATCGGCCGGTTCAAGGACGCCCTGGACCGCACCGGGCTGAAGGTCCCGATGGCCACCACCAACCTGTTCACCCACCCGGTGTTCAAGGACGGCGGCTTCACCTCCAACGACCGCGACGTGCGCCGCTTCGCC
>NZ_JBHVCT010000104.1:0-19838 GCF_042803195.1 Streptomyces sp. NPDC057428 | reverse complement strand
AGCAGGCGTGGATCAACGACCCGGCCAAGCGCCGCGAACCCGCACCACAAACCTCATAGCATCACGACCGTCTCACTGGACTTGAAATCTTCCGTCGGTGGCGAGTTTCTGGTTCTCCCTGCGCACGGTCTTCAGTTCGGCACGCAGAGCCGCTATCTCGGCTTCCAGCGCCTTATTCGTGGCCTCGCCCACCCCGACGTCCTTCGTGTCCGTGCTTGTCGTACCGCTCTCGCCGCGGCGGGTCCGCTCGACCCGTACCCAGTTGCGCAGCGTCTCCCTGCTGACCCCCAGATCCCTGGCGACACCCTCGAGAGAGTGACCAGGGTCCGACAGGTACAGCGCGACAGCGTCCGCCTTGAACTCGGGCGAGTAAACCTTCATCACCATAAAAGATCCCTCCTACCCGGCCCCTGGCGGGGCCGGACTCAGAGGTGTCCACCACTCGGGGACAGGTCCCTCTGACGGATAAGGACACCGCACGCGAGGTGATCCACCGGTTCAACGAGATCGGCCTGGCCTGCCTAGACCCTCGCTGGGCGGGAGGCCGTCCCCGCCAGCTCACTCCTGACGACGAGGACTTCGTCGTCGCGACGGCCACCACCCGCCCGAGCAAGCTCGGCCGTCGTCATTTACCTGCACCGGGTCCATGGCCGCGTCATCCGGATCGGCCGCGAGGCAATACGGTGCCTGCTGGCCCGCCGCGGCGTCGCCTTCCAGCGCACGAGGACCTGGAGAGAGTCGCCCGACCCAGACCGTGACACCAAGCTCGACCGAATTGAGCACGTCCTGGACCGCTTGTTCGGCCGCGTTTTCGCGTTCGACGAGTTCGGTCCGCTGGGAATCCGGCCGACCGGCGGCTCGGGGTGGGCCGCTGCCGGGCATCCTGAACGGCGCCCCGCGACCTACCATCGCACCCACGGGGTCCGGTACTTCCACGGCTGCTACTCGGTCGGTGACGACACGCTCTGGCGCGTCAACCCGCGAAAGAAGGGGCGCCTGCAACACGCGGGCCGCCCTCAGATCGATCCGGGCGGCCCGCCCAGACGGCGCCCCCATTTTCGTGATCTTGGACAATTTGTCCGCGCACAAGGGCGAGAAGATCCGCGCCTGGGCCAAAAATCACCGGGTCGAATTGTGCTTCACCACCTACCTACGCGTCCTGGGCAAATCCGATCGAGGCGCACTTCGGGCCGCTGCGGCAGTTCACCACCGCCAACTCGAACCACACGGTCCAGACCCGGGCTCTGCACGCCTACCTGCGCTGGCGCAACGCCAACGCCCAGCATCGAGATGTCCTGGCGGCCGAACGCTGCGACCGCGCCCGTGTCCCGCAAGCACGGCGAGTCCGGAGTGTCCCTCTTCGGTTGCTCGCCGACCCTCTGCACCTCCCAACCGGCCTCCGACTCCGTCTGCTAAGGCCAAACGGCGCCTGAACAAAAAAACGCCTGACAGGGGCGAGAGGCACCGCCGGAAGCCACAGCGCGGGAGGGACCAAACTCGGCGTTCGGTCCCTCCTCTCTTTAGTCCCTCCGCAAAAGACCAGGTCAGAGCGATCCGCTGAGGACTGAAGGGACCGAAGGGACCGAAACTCCCTGTTCCAGCTGCGTGGGCGCGCGTGTATGCACGCGTACGTAAGGAGAGACCCTTACATATCCTGGTGCGCTGATAACTACGGAAATGAGTCCCTTCAGTCCCTCGGGTCCTGGGCACAGGTGCTCTGACCTGCGGAAATACCAGAGGGACTGTTTGGTCCCTGTTCAGTCCCCCGCGCCCTGCAGGCCTTCAGTCCCTCTGACACCCGCCTGGCTGTCGGATCCGTCTCGCCCCTGTCCGTAGCCGCGAGCTGAGGGACCGAAGGGACTGGTTCTGCAACAAGTACTCATGCCTCCCGCGGGGCGGTGCACCCGTCCGCTAGGCTCTCTTGTGCCATAAGGGAAAGTCAGTCCCTTCGGTCCCTCAGCCCCTCATGCCGTCCTCCCTGAACAGGTAAAACGTCAGGGACTCAGCTGAGGAACCCAATCCTGGCCGCACAAGAGGAACGGATCGACGAACAGTGCAGCGTCCCGCCGGCACCGCCTCGTCCGGAGTCGCGCAGCACCCGCGACCCGCGGACGTGGCCCGTTGGCTTGCAGGACGTCGGTGGCCGGTCCACCCACTTGCCCCCGGACGCAAGACGCCGGCAGCCAACTGCGAGCAGTGCCGTGTCCGCAGTCACGAACCGTCTGGCTGTCCGTGCCATGCACGAGGCCTGTGGTGTCACGGTTTCCACTGCGCGACCACCGAACTCGCCCGCATTGACGCCTGGTGGAGTCAGGAGCCCCGCGCAGGCGTGGGTGTGTCGTGCGGGCCGGCGCATCTCGTGGTCCTGGACGTCGACGCCCACACAGCCCAGGTGCCGGACCGCAACAGGCTTCTGCCGGGTATCCAGATCCCGGAACAGGTCGACCTGGCCGGGCTGGCCTCGGGCTTCGACACGCTGGCTCTCCTAGCCGCCTACCGGCAGCAACCGAACCCGGCCGAGGACGAGACGACCCTGCGCGTCCGCACTCCTTCCGGGGGGCTCCACATCTGGTACATCAACCCGGCACCCGCCGTGCGTTACCGCTCCTCCACCGGATCCAGCCCCAGGACCGCGCTCGCCTGGCAGGTCGACGTACGAGCTCACGGGGGATACATCGTGGCCCCCACCACCCGTACCACGGCAGGCGTGTACACCCCTCTCGGAGCCGTACGTGACCCGGCGCCTCTCCCTGCATGGCTGGCCGCCGAACTGGCGCGCACGGGCCATGTCATAACCGAGTCCCCGATTCCCGGTCCGCGGCCGCGCGTACCGGCTCGTCTCCCACGTGCCGGCTCCGCGCAGGTGCTCCTGCAGCCGCTCATCGAGACCGTTCGTGAATGTGCCGTCCATGCCGAAGGCACAGGCTTCACCGAGAAGCTCAACCGGGCGGCGTACACGGCAGGCGGGCTTGCCGGAGCGGGGCACCTAAATCAGGCCGAAGCCCGCCAGGAGTTGGCAGAAGCCGCTCACTATGCTCGTCCCCGACAGATCCGCCGTAATGAGACGATCATCGAAGCAGCCTTTTCCGCAGGCGCCCGCCGCCCGTTCCACCCCAAAGGACTCGCATGAGTAGCGCCGAGAGCAGTCGCTTCGATGCGGCCGCCGCCGCTCAGCAGATGCTCGAGTTCGAGGCCGCTGCCCCCGCATGGGTTCCTCCCCAGCAGGTGCAGGCACCTGCCCTGGTGGACACACCCGCTCTGCTGCCCCCGATGCTCACCGACCGTGGTAACGCGAAGCTCTTCGCCCAGCTCTACAACGATCAGTTCCGGCATGTCGAAGGCCTCGGCTGGTACTGCTGGGACCAGTTCCGGTGGAAGCGCGTGGGCGGGGAGAAGGCCGCCCTGTGGGCGGCCGGCGACATGGCCGAGCAGATGTCCGCCACCGACCCCCGCGGCATCTTCAGCGACCGTGAGATCGCTCAGCACCGCCGGCGCACCATGTCCACCAGCGGCATGAAGGCCCTGCTCCACCAGGCGAAAGCAGCGCCGGTTCTCAGTCTCGACCCTGACGTCCTCGACGGCGACGCCTACTCGCTGTGCACTCCGGGGGGCGTCGTCGACCTGCGTAACGGCCGTCTGCACAAGCCTGATCCGCTGAAGGACCTGCACTCACGGGCCACTCACGTGGCTCCTCAGGCCATGCCGACCCCGCGCTGGCACGCCTTCCTGGACGACACCTTCGGCGACGACGCCAAGGGCCAGGAGATGACCGATTTCCTGCACCTGCTGCTTGGGTACTCCATCACCGGCGACGTCGGCGCACAGGTCCTGCCCTTCCTCTGGGGCAAGGGCGCCAACGGGAAGTCGGTTCTTCTGGACGTCATGATCCAGGTCATGGGGGACTACGCCGACGCGGCCCCGCCCGGCTTCCTCATGGACAAGGGCAACTTCGCCGAGCACTCGACGGAACTGACGGAGCTGCACGGCCGCCGCATCTTCGTCTGCAGCGAGCTCAAGCCCAACGACAAGTTCGACGAGGCCCGGGTCAAGCTCCTCACCGGCGGGGACAAGATCAAGGCGCGCCGCATGCGGCAGGACTACTTCAGCTTCACCCCGACCCACAAGCTCTGGCTGCTCGGCAACCACCAGCCCGAGGTCGGGACGGGCGGGCACGCGTTCTGGCGGCGTATCCGCCTCATCCCCTTCGAACGTGTCGTCGCCGCCGACCGGAAGATCGACAACCTGGCCGGAGAGCTCGTCCAGGAGGAGGGCCCGGGCATCCTGCACTGGCTGATCCAGGGTGCGATGCGCTACCTGAACAGCCGGGACCCGCTGACCGGCCCGTCCTCCGTACGTCTGGCCACCGCCGCGTACGAGACCACCGAAGACCACATCGGACGGTTCCTGAGCGAGTGCTGCATGCGGCAGGGTCCTGACACGGGGGACCTGCGCGTGGAACAGGGGCTTCTCTACGGGACGTACACCGGATGGTGCAGCTCCGAGGGCATCCGGGCCGACACCGCCCGTGCCTTCGCCGGCCGCATCCGGCAGGAGATCGGACTCGCGTCCCCGGCCGAGATGCTGAAGTCCAGCGGCAAGAAGTACTACCCCGCTCTGGGCCTGCTGCCGGACGACCTCGTTCGTTCTGACGGACCGGCGGGTAGACGCCTATGAGACACCAAGGCCTGATGCCCAGGATCCGAACATCGTCCTACCATGGAAACGTTCCTGACCGCCGCACCACAGGGTCCTCACCGAGTGACCACATCCATCCGCACCGCCGCATCACCGACAAGGAGCTACGTTCATGAGCTCGCTGCTACACGAAAGCCAGCTCGCACACGAAGCGAACGTGGTGTGGCTGGAAGACCTCGACGAACTCGACTACGTCCGTCAGGCGCTCGACAAGAGTGCCCGCCGCAGTGGGAAGCCCCGCTACGCCCGTGACGGACGCATGGTCGGATACGCGGAACTGGACAAGGACGCCGAGGCCAACCCCGACAGCGGCCTCTTCCAGCGCCGCACATTCTTCCTGCTGCCTCACGACAGGCCGAACGAGCCCGAGGGTCTGTACAAGGAGGGCGCCCCGGGGGAGGCGGTCGATCCGCGGACGATCGAATCGCGCCGGGTGGGGGAGAAGACACCGCGTTCGCAGGGCAAGCTCAGAAACGAGATAGTGCCCTCCTGACGCACCCCTCGCCGCCATGGCCGTCCTGTTCCCCCGGCCTCGGAGATCCGGGCCCTCGCGCCGGCGCACGGCGGTGGTGGGTTCGTCAGTTCCTGTGAGGTCCGCCCGGGGCCATGCCCTGCGCACGCTCCCCGCCGCGAACTCCGTTCGACTTCGCGGCGGGGAGGACGTGCGGAGTGGTCACCTCTGGCGACGCAGTTGGCTGACCGCGGCGACGGCCCCCAGGCAGGTGATCACCGTTGTTCCGAACGCGTTGCCTCCGGACAGGACCGCTTCTGCGATCCCTGAGCCGCTGTGTGCCTTCAGCATGATCACGACGAGGGCGACGACGCTGGAGAAGAGCACCATCACCAGCAGCCACAGTGCCCAGGTGTGTGACTGCGGAGCGGGAGATGGCGTGGCCGGAGCAGTGGACGACGTGGCCGGAGCGTGAGACGGCGAGGTCGGGGAAGTCACGAAGATCCATTCTCGGGTTGAAGTGAGCTGATGTCAGGTCGGTGCGGCGGTCGGAGCTCTACGGACGCCCAGCACGATCCGGCTGCGTTCTCTCGTCCGGATCCGAGATCCTCAGGCGCCCCACGAGGGCCGTACGGGTCTCCTCGACCGCCGCAGCGAGGCGGCTGTGGGCTGTGGCCTGGCTGTCGAGCGCGGCGAGGGTCGCAACGAGGCGCTGCTGGTCCGCATACGGGGGAAGCAGCACAGGCTGGTTTCCCAGCGCCGCCGCGCTGATCGACGGCGCACCCGTCGCGGTCGCCCGGTCCCGCACCCAGGCAACCGATTCGGGCCGCCCCAGGTAGGTGGCGAGAAAGCCGGGGTGGACGCGGGTCCGGTGCTTGTCGATCACTCTGAGCCGGATCACGTTGGTGCTCATCAGCCAGTCGGCTCCTGTGTCCTGCACCAGTGCGGGAGGACCCATGGCTCCGGTCCGGACACAGAGGATGTCCCCGGGCGCGAGCCGGAAGCGGTCCAGATGGCGAGCCGATCCATTGGTGACGTGCCGGTGGTCATCGGCCACTTCCTCGATACGGCCCTCGCGCAGGTTCTGGGGAAAGACGAGCGGCACGCCGCCGTCGCGCGTCATGTGCTTCTTCAGCAGGCTGTATGACGGCCCTGCCTGGATTTCGCACAGGTCGGACAGCACCACGCTCCTCCACCCGACGGCATCATCCAGGCTCTTCCCGCACTCCATCTGCTCCAGCCGTTCCAGAGCCGAGGCTGCGGCGGTGTCCGCATCCCGCACCTCCCGCTTGCAGACCTCCAGTTCGGTCAAGGCCAGGGAGCAGGCCGCGTCGGTGGTGTCCTGGCGGGGTCTGTACGCATCGATGTGGTCCATGGGGCTGAGCGACCAGTCCCGAGCCTCGACGGTCTGCCTGGCCACGCCCGCGCTCGGCACGGCCGGTGTCTGCCCGCCTTCGCCCTGGTGGGCGCCCGCGTCCCGGTAGGCGTCGACGATGGCCTGCACGTCCGCGTCCAGAAGGATGCGCTTGCCCCGGACCGGGGTTCCCACCTGCCGGGCATCCAGGAACAGGATCTCGTCGCAGGCCTGCGACGGGTGGACCAGGAACCACACCGAGACAGGTACGGACGTGTGGGAGAACAAGCGGTCCGGCAGGGCGACAACAGCCTTCAAGACGCCGCGTTCCACCAGGGCCCGGCGGATGCTCTTCTCCGACCTGTTCGCCGAGTTGCCGGCCTTGTTGGGCATGATCACGGCTGCGGCGCCGCCCTCCTCCAACGCGCCCAGGACGTGCTGAACGTAGGCGAGGTTGTCGTTGCCCAGGGGAGGAGGTCCGTACGGCCAGTCGCCCTCGACGCGCGGTCCTCCGGTGGAGTCACTCATGTTGAACGGGGGATTGCTGAGGACAAGGGAGAACTGGTCTGCGGAAAGCGCCGCGGACGCAGCCCACGGGGGACCGCCGGAGGAGACGAACACGCGGGGCCGCACTCCGTGAAGGGTCAGGTTCACGGTCGCCAGCGGTGCTGTGTCCCGCCCGTGAGTCAGTCCGCAGACCCGCATCCTGTGCGGAGCCACCCCTTGCTCCGCACACCGGGTTGCCGCCGCGGCGAGCAGCTCCCCGCCTCGGGCGTACGGGTCGTAGACGCTCAGCGGGGCTCCGCCCGCCGCGTTCTCCTCGGCGATACGGACCATGACGCGCGCCACGGCACGCGGGGTGAAGAACTCGCCGCTGTCCAGACCGGCCAGCAACTCGTATTCGTCGAGCATGAGCTCGAACGCCCCGTGCCCGAGTCCGTCCACCAGATTCACCACGTGCCGCAGATCCCCGTACGAACGGGGTTCGAGGCGCACCAGCGCCTGGCGCATCGCCGGGCGCATCCCCCTCAGCCTCAGCTGCTCGTCGACAGCCGCGGCGATGTGCCGCAGGAGAGCAGCGGCGCCGTCCGAACCCTCGCCCGTGCGGGACGTCGTGACGACGTCGTCCCAGTGCGGCCCCTCGAGCTGCCGCAGGAAATGCAGCGACACAAGCAGGTTCACGTAGTCGACCCGGGAACCGGCTCCTCGTACCCGGTCGCACAGCCGCCCCATGAGTTCACGTACGCGGTCGGCTTCGCGTGGATCGGACGGGGTGCCCGGTTCCATCGGCCGGGGCGTCTCCGGGGCGGCGACAGGCGGTTCTCCGGCAAGGGACCGGCGTGCCCGTGCTCCGTAGGTCGTGCCGTCCGGATCTCCCTGCAACCGGTGCCGGGGAATGACCCGCTTGTCCATCCAGGTGAAGAGGTCGGTGCGACGGAACAGTTCTGATTCCCCACCGCGCTCCGGGGACGGAAAGCCGGGGGTGTGGCGCCACAGTGTGACGGTCGCTCGGGAGACTCCCGCCAACAAGGCGATCTCCGCTTGCGAGTGGAGCTGATCCCGGTGGTCAGCAATGGACATGGTCTGAACTCCCTCGTGGCTGCCGTTCGGCGGCCTTCTGCCTCTGACAGTAGGGAGAGCGACCCACCTACGTCAGGTGCGCACTGACAATGCGCACTCTATTGAACGAGGCTGCTCCCCTTCTGCGACTTCGCGCTGTGCGCCACAAATCTGCACTATGGCGGTACCCAAGCGGCTTCCCCATCATCCCAGCGGTCGGCCTCTTCTGAAGGGGGTTCAGATGTAAGCGTTTCGAGATGGCGGTTTCCCTCCCCGACGCCGTCGGGTGTCGCTTCCACAACTCGTACGCTTCCGCGCAGTACTTGCCCCGCCCGGTGCGCCGCCGCGAGATCTGTAAGACCTCCAGCAGGTCCTGCTTCGTTCGCCTCGTTATGGTTGCTTTGCGTCATGATGGGGGCGTGGACTACAGCCTTGTGATTGCCGCAGCTCAGGCTGCCGGACCGTGTCAGCCCGGCGAGGAAGCCTCCTGGGGCCGCCGCGTGCAGACCCTGACGGTCGACCTGCACATGATCGCCAAGCAGGCTGCGCAGGACGTCGACCGCCTGGAGAGCGCCAAGACGTTCGTCGCTCTTCTGGAGAAGGTCGAAGTCGAGGAGACCAGCCGCCGCGGCCTGCTCACACTGCGCCCGCCGTCCGGCGACGCGGAGACCATCCGTACCGAGCAGGAAGAGACGGACCGCGGGCGTCTGCTGATCGAGCGGGCCCGTTCCCTTGTCGGCCGTTGGGTGCTGGTCTATCGGTACAACGAGGAGAAGGCCGGGAACCGGCAGCACAACGTGCGCATGCTCGCCCACCTCGTCGACCTGGGCGACGGCGCGATCTCCGTGAACATGGCGAAGAAGGTCCTCCTGGACGACGCCGCCGGCGTCGTGGCGCGCGCTCAGGGTGCGTGGGGGAGCGCAGGGCTCCCGGACACCGGCACGGTCAGTGTGGAGCAGCTGCAGAAGGCACGCGCAGAACTCACGATGTGAGAGCCGTGTGCTCCAGCTTCTCGCCCGGGGTCGCTGCACGGCACGTGGCGAGGTGCTGTCCTGGGCCGGTCCCTCCTGGATGTGCACCCGGACATGAAGCCGGCTTCGCCGCCCACAAGGCGTTCGTGATCCTGGACGGCACGCTCCTGTCCATCGACCGCATTGCCGCCGACCGCCCCCACTGCCATCCCCGCACACGGCCTCTGCGGACACAAGGCACTCCGCCCTCACCCACCCCGGCGAGCAGGGTGCCTCCCTGCTGATGCTGATGGCGAAGTCCCGGCACAAGAAGCCGGAGAACGTCCGCCGCTACTTCAAGCCCTCTCCCAAGGCGTTCTCGGAGCTGACAAGCCTGCTCGCCCCTGGCGATAGCAGACGGTGAAGCACACGTGGTTGGTCGGCAGGGGATGCCCGCCGTCAGCTCGTCTCCGGCCCGAACCGGCGCTTGTACGCCGACGGTGTGATGCCGGTCTCGCGGCGCATCAGCATGCGCAGATTGGCAGCGGTGCCAAGTCCGCTGCGTCGCGCGACCATCTCGAAGCGGGACTCACCTCGCTCGATCAACCGGCACGCCAGAGCAAGCCGTTCCGCCGTCAGCCACGCCAGCGGCGTCGTGCCCAGTTGCGCCTGGAAACGCCGATGCAGCGTCGCCGGACTGACCGCCGCACGCGCCGCAAGGCTGGATACGCTGAGCGGTGAGTCCAGCCGTTCCTGGGCCCAGGCCAGAACGGGCGCCAAGGACTCGTCCGGCAGGTCGGGCATAGGGCGCTCCACGAACTGCCGCTGTTTACCGCCCCGGTGCGCCGCGAAGACCAGCCGCCGGCTCACAGAGTTGGCGACCTCCGCGCCGTAATCGCGGCGGACCACATGCAGCCCAAGATCGAGCGCAGCTGCACTGCCTGCCGCGGTGAGGATGTCACCGTCATCCACGAACAGCACGTCTGCTTCGAACTGGACAGAGGGGAAGCGGATCCGGAAGGAATCCGCCCACTGCCAGTGCGCTGTGGCCCGGCGCCCGTCGAGGACTCCGGCCTCGGCCAGTGTGAAGGCGCCACTGCAGAAGCCGACCAGGCGCGCACCTCGGGCGTGTGCCCGGCGGACGGCATCGAGCACGGCGGGGCGGCGGGGCACTTCGATGTCCGGGCGATTGGGGACGATCAAGGTGTCCGCCGCGTCGGCCGCTTCCAGGTCGGCGACTCCCGCGAGCGTGAAGAATCCGTCTCGCATCAGGGTGTGGGGCTCGGGGGAGCAGAGCCTGAAGTCGTAGAGATCACGGCCGATCTCCGGTCTGCGCAGACCGAAGACTTCGGTCGCGCAGCCGAGCTCGAAGGGGTTCGAGTTCTCGTCCACGATCACGACGACCCGGTGTATGCCCGCCGCGTGAGCTGCGTGCGAGGATTCTTTCGCCATGTGCAATTCCTAGCACTCATGGCGTCAAGCGAAACGGCTCAGGATGAGCACATGAGTAGCGAACCCATCCCCCTCAGCAAGGCTCTGGCCTCCTTCGATGCCTTGTGGAGCCCCCGCATAGTCACGCGTGTCAACGACTATGACGTCCGCATCGCCAAGGTCGAGGGCGAACACATCTGGCACGTGCACGACGACACCGACGAGTTCTTCCTGGTACTCGACGGTGAGCTGCGCATCTCCCTGCGCGAGCCCGACGGAGAGCGCACGGTCCTGCTCCCACAGGGGGCCGTCTTCACCGTTTCCCGAGGCACAGAGCACAAGCCGTATGCCCCGTCCGGCGCCGCAATCCTCATGTTCGAGCCCACCGGGACACCGACCGTGGGGGATCGCCACGACGAGATCCCAGAGCACGTCGACTCAACAACCGGACACGCACTCAGCACCTGACCCGACAGGCTTCGGACACGGCCGACTTTGCCGCAGGCAGCGAGCACCACGTCAACATGCTGGACCGGTACTCCTTCCAGTTCCCCGACCTGCCTGGCGGCCTGCGGCCCCTGCGGGACAAGAACGCTGCCCCCGACGACGAGTAGGTGCCGACGCGAGGCGATCGGGCGGAAAGTCGGACCGGGCCGTACGCGGTGACTCCGACCCTTGGATTGCGAGTCCGACTGTCCCCTTTGTGAGCAGCCCTGCCTCCTGTGACACCGGGTGTCAGCCGCCCCGCGTACGGTCTGCGCATGGCTACTCAGAAACCCCCCGGGCAATCGATACGTGACTTCGCGACCTGGCAGCCCGTACTCAGGCTCTTGCGGGCCGCCAAGGCGGACAAGGCCGGTGCAGAGCCCATACGCGTGGCGGGTCGCATCGGGCGAAGCGGTTGGAGTCTGGCCCTCCCGCACCCGGTGCCACCGCCCGGTCGAGCCCTCCAGACCGATGACATACAGGACAGGCTCGACGCGGTGGAGCGGGTGCAGACCGCGATGACGGAGGTTGGCGCCGACGACGTCTCGTTCTCGGCGAAGATCGAACCGACCGGGACGACCGTGCTTCGTCTGCTCGGTCCCAGCCCGGCGGTGGAACCCGGGATCGGAAACCCTCATCCCGGTGCAATCATCCTGATCGAAGACTCTCTTCCCGAGCCCTGGCGCCGCCTCCCCGATCCGACGCACGAAGCGAGACCGGCCTCCTCAGCGGACCCGGAGTTGCTGGAGCGGACGCTGCGGGAACGGCTACCCGACGCCATCGGCGCGACGGAGGAGGAGATCGCCACCGCCGAAGCCCGCCTGGGCGTCTGCCTGCCCGAGGAACTCAAGGTGCTCTACCGGGTGACCCGGGCGCGATGGGAGGATTGGGGCGACGACTACGAAACCGCGGATGGTGTCTTCGGAGCGGTGCGCTGCGAACTCTCCTCCGTGGACGACCTGTACACAGCCGAAGCCTCGACCCGCCACTGCCGTTGGGAGCACGCTGCCATGGAGGCGGTCGTCACGTGCCCCGACGCCGCGGTACAGGGCGTTGTCGGGTCACCCGGGTGGATCGTATTCGGCGAGAACGGCGGAGGAGACCAGCTGGCGGTCGACCTGACGCCCGGCCCCCGCGGACACACCGGGCAGATCATCCTGCTCAGCCACGAGGAGAGCGTCGGCGCCGAGTTGCTGGCCGACTCGCTCACCGACTGGGTCCTGGACCGGGAGACGCACGAGCGCCGGCACCGCAGGGAGGAGCCACCGCCCGTGGCCCACGTCAACCATGCGAGCATCAAGAGCGTCCGGGAAGCCGCCCACCCCGGCCTGGAAGTCCTCTCGATCGGGGTGTGGGACGGAGCGCCGTTCAGCCTCTCCCCGGTCATCGGGCTGCCCCGCCTGCGCACCCTCGCCGCGTACGCCGGTACGCTCGCCGACCCGCTGGAGATCGCCGAGCTCACCAGCCTGGAATTCCTGGAACTCGGCCCGCAGGATTGGCGTGTCCTTCTGGATGCCAGCGCCGTCCCCCGGAGCTTGTTGGCTGCGTCCATCAAGGCGTACGGCGACCACGACCCCCTGCCCATCGTGTCCATCGCCAACGAAATTCTGGCTCTCTGGGACCGGCCCCAGATCATCCAGACTGTCGTGGAAGGAAACCTCGGACCCCTTGCGTAGGCCCGCACAGCCAGGCTTTTTCACTCCTCTAGCTGAGGCGGTCGAGGACGTCCTTCACGCCGAGACGGCCGACGGCGGGATCACGCGCCTGCGCTGGTACTACTTCTGCCCCGACGTCCTCACCGCGGTCGGCGACCGGCTGGCCGTGCCTGGCAGGCGCCGGGCGGTGCCGGCGTCCCGGTACACGGTCTCCAGCACGTAGTCCTCACGGGCCTGCCCGCGGCGGCGGGCCTTGGTCCGGGCGCCCTTCGCCTTGACCGGGCAGCGGCGCCCGGCGAAGTCCAGGTCCTCGATGTTCACGCCGAGGATCTCCTCCGCCCGGCCCGAGGTCTCGTAGAGCATCCGCCACAGGGTCTTCCCCCGGAGGTGCACCTCGCGCGTGTGTCGTAGGCCAGAATCCGCGGCGGCCGACAACGTCGCCTGTTTCTGCGATCAGAAGCAGCCTCGCCGGAGCCAATGCTCCGTTGCGGAACGAGACTGATCTCCGGTGGTGGGCCACCTGCACCGGTCCAGCCAGAGGGATACCGAAACGCGGACCGGGCGCCGTGTCCCCAATGCAGGGGTGGCGCCCGGCTCTCATCATTGTCAGCGCGTCTCGGACACGAGTGCCGTACGCAGCCGCTCGTAGGTCGGGGCAAGTTGACGCAGGAGGCCGGCCAGGGCCTGGTCATCGCTCGTGACCAGCGGGTGCTGAAGGCTGCCGACCAGCCGGGATTGCCCGGCAGCGACCGCCGCCGCACCGGAGAGTCCCAGCGACTCCAGGCAGTGTGCGGCGTCGGCGAGGCGGCGCGCGCCCACCCGAACGGCGAAGTGTGCCATGAACCCGCGCGTGCCCGTGTCGAGTCCCCCGTCCGCCCGGGCGGCCAAGGCTTCCACGCCGGCGGCCCCGCCGAGCGTTCCCGGAGGAACGGGCCGGTCGCCGCGGCCCGCCAGCCACCGCTGCGCGTCGGGCAGAGACCGTCGCAGCGCCTCTTCCGGTGTGACCTGTCGCTCCCGGGCGAAGCCGGCGCGCATCACGTAGGGGGCGTCGACGTAGCCGATCGCCTTGGCCTCCCACGCGCTGAGGAAGTCCGCGACCGGCAGCGTTGCGTAAGGGTGGCCGTGTGGATCGTGGAAGACCACAGTGCCGGCGTCGATCTCCACCACCACCACGAAGTGGTCACCGCCGTCGGCGGTAGGTGTGCCCGGTTGGTGGAGCAGCAGCCCCATGTCGACGGGGCCGACCAGGACGGGCCCTCGGGCGGACGCCTCACGCAGCCGTTCCTCAGCCTCCTCGGCTGTGCCGCCGGCAGTCCGCTCGCAATGGGCGCCGAGCAGGGCGGTAGCCGCGTCCAGGCCCAGGTCCGGGTCCCAACCGTAGGGGTCGAAGAGCGGCAGGGTGCCGCCGATCAGCTCGAAGCCGAACGGCGAACCGGTCAGCACCTCGATGACCGCCGGAGGGGCCGCGTCGCCAAGCACCATGGCCAGGGAGTTGGCGTAGCAGTACGGGCCGGAGCCGATGTAGTGCGCCATTGTCGTCCTCTCTTCGGCCGGGTCAGACGGCGATGATGGGCTGCTGAAGCTCTGTCACCCACGCGGTGGTGTCGGCGGGGCAGTCCAGGGAGACCTCGCGGGCAAGCCCCACGGGGCGGTAACCGTGAGCGGCGATCCAGTGATCGAGCGCGTGCGCGGTGGGCAGCACGCCGTCCATCGGCCCGTGGTGGATGATCGTGGCCGCCAGCGGGACGCCGGGCACCTCAACTATCGGGAGACCACCTGCCTCTCCGGCCACCGGTATTGCGGCCCGCACGGTGATGATCGGGTCCTCGCCGGGTGCTTCCTCGTAGCGAGCAACGCCGGGGCCGACCGGGGTGGTGCCCGCGTCATCGAGCCGACGGCACAGTTCGTCGAAGAGTGGGCCGATGACCGGCCCGATGTCCTGTGGTTCGAAGCTCGCTGCAGTGGCGGTTAGCTCGGCCGCCCGGATCGGGGGAAGGGAGGTGACGACAACGTCGTTGGGAGGCATGGTGCCCTCGCTTTCGATCGTCCGGAGCCTTGCCTCGACCCGGGCCATTCGTGCCGCCGCCTCGGTGGCGGCGGATTCCAGCTCCGCCCGGCGCAGCCGCAGCATGCCGCGGAGCTCCTCGGTGCTGATGTCCTCGTCGAGGATCGACCGGACCTGGTCCAGGGTGAATCCCAGGTCCTTCAGGGCGATGACGCGGTTGAGCCGGGCGAGCTGGGTGGCCTGGTAGTAGCGGTAGCCGCTGTACGGGTCGACGTGGGCCGGGCGCAGTAGCCCGACGGCGTCGTAATGGCGCAGCATGCGGACCGACACGCGGCCATGCCTGGCAAAGTCTCCGATGGTGAACATGACGTCTCCCAGTGCAGGCCCTGACACGGTGGGAGAGTCAAGCACAGGATCACGCGTCCACCCGTTGTCCTGCACCGTTCTCTCCTCCGGCGCGGAGAGTCATCAGCGGACGGAACAGCTCGTCACCGACGAGCCGCCCGTCGACGCGGTGCGGCGCTGACGGCTTGTTCTTTCGTGAGGTTCTCCGTGACGGCCGCCAGCTTCTCCTTCACCTCGCTGTGCTTGTCGGCCAGTTCCTGCTTGGCAGCCGGTGTGGACTTCTGTGCCTTGAGGCGGGCCTGGAACTCTTCGACGAGGTCTCTGTGGTCGCCGTAGGCGACATCTCGCCTCAGGCTGGACTCGCGCAGGAGTTCGGTGGCCGTGAGCCGCCCTGACTCCGGCCGGAGGGGGGCTGGCCAGGAGCCGGTCAGCGGCACTCCGCAGCGCGGCACGCTCGGCTTCCCGGTCCCGGGACGTCGACTCGGCCCCGTTCATCTCCCCGCACGGCATCGCCAGTTGACGCGCACGACAGACACCGATTCGCTGCTCTGATGAACGAGCTTCATATCCAAGCGGTGGACGACAACGCCGCGATCCGCGACTGGCAGTACGCCCACAATCTGATCGTCCCCGGCGACGTGCTGTCGCTCGACGATGTCCGTGCACGCACTGAACGCAATCACATGGAGGTCGCCTACCTCGGCGACGTCCTGATCGGATGCACCACCGTGCGCCCGCCCACCAAGGACAACGGCGCCACCGCGACGGTCATCGCCCGCGTTCTGCCCGAGTACCGCCGTCGCGGTCTCGGCACTCGACTTTACGAGCGCGCCCTGGAGCAGGCCCGCGCGCTGGACGCTCAGGTGATCGAGACAGTCGTACTCGCGTCCAATCCAGATGGACTGCGCTTCGCCGAACAGAACGGCTTCGCCGAACTCGAACGCTATCTCCTGCGCGAGGGCGACACCGTGCACTGGATCGACCTGCGTCTGACCTGATCCGCCGGACACGCCCTAAGGTCCCAGGTCACGAGCTTTCCGGCATAGGAGGAGTCGGCGTCGGCCAGCCGCCAGACCTGCTGGCGGACGCCGGCCGACGCGGCAGGAATGACCCGCAGGGCCTTCTCCTCAGAGGTGGCGAGGGTGTCGACGAGGCGGGAGACCGTCGGGTCGGAGGCCACCGGCCCGGCCCCGGCCAGCTCGGCCCGCAGCATCCCGTGAGGTGGACCTGGTCGCCGAGCACGACGCGGACCTGGACGTGGCCGCGCTGTGGGCCGCGGTACCGCGTACGGCGGTGGCGACGGTCGGGCTCCTGGTGCCGAGCCGCTGGAGACCTTGGTCACCGGGCGGTACCGGTAGTGCGGTTCGGCTCCCGAGCCGGTTCGGTGTGCCGTCGGATGAGGTAGCGGCGCAGTTCGTCCGCGCCCCACACGATGAACGGGTAGGGCAGCAGCAGGAGCAGGGTGCTGGCGGGCAGCGGGGCCGTGCCGAGGGGACTTTGGAAGGCGGGGGTGTAGACGAAGATAGCGACGAGGAGGATATCGCTGGCGATGGCGGCGAGGAGGTAGCGGTTGGTGGTGACGCCGATGGATCGCAGGGAGGCGCGCTGGGTGCGTACGGCGAAGGCGCCTCGCATCACCCAGGAGCTGATCCGATGGGCCCCACAGAGATCAACGGCATCCCAGCGCACCCTCTGCTCGTCCACTTCGTCGTGGTGCTGGTGTCTCTCACCGCACTGGTCCTGCCGGCCTGTGCCCTGTGGCCCTCGGTGATGCGCAGGTTCGGTCTGGCCCCGCCCGTCTTGGCACTGGTGACCTTGGCGGCCGTTCCGCTCACCACCCATGCCGGGGAATGGCTCGCGGAACGCGTGAACGAGAACGCACTGCTGGAACGGCACACGGAGATGGGGAACGGGCTCCTGCCGTGGGCCGTGGGACTGTTCGTCATGGCAACGGCACTCTGGTGGACCTACCGGCACGTCGGAACGTCCCCGACCCCCGACGCGAACAGGTCAGCCGGTACGAGCGGTATGCGCGCCACACCCCTGCGGATCGCCGCCGTCCTGCTCTCGCTCGTGGTGGCGGTCGGAGCGATCGTGCAGGTCTACCGGATCGGCGACTCGGGAGCCAAGGCGACCTGGGGATCGGGCGTCCTCACCCTTCCTGTCGCCCGCACGAGCACCTGACCGGTGCTCAGGTGCGTCCGGGTCGCGCAGCGGGTGCAGGCTGAGGTTGTTGAACTTCAGCGGGGACAGTCGGGCGACATCCTCGTCGCTGATCTCGTTACTCTCGGCGCGCAGTTGGGCAAGCACGGCATCGAGGCACTTGCTCGATAACAGCAAGAAGCGCTTTTCGGCGCGTCAGAGGTGAAGGTTGTCGTTCGGGGGGCCGGAGAGGCGCGGTGACCGTACCGGATCGGGATGTTGCGTTTCGGTTCGACACGGACCAAAACGCAGCAGCGGCAGAACAGCGTAGGATTATCTTAATCAGCTTCTTGCTGTTATCTAGTTTCTCATCACGAGATCCGTACGCTGAAACCTATGCCGCCACCCCCCAGCTGCCCCTCCGACGCCTTGGCTGCCATCGGTCACTTCCTCGATGCGCTCGAAACCCGTGGGTGCACCTACGGGACGCAACGGCTGCGCGCTCACTTTCTCCATGAGTACCTCGAGCATGCCCTGCCCCAGAAGCGGGACGCTCCCCTCACCGTCGGCGAACTCATGGAGCCCGCCCGCGCCGAGGCCTGGCTCGCGGCAGCGGCGGCCGGCGGCACCCGCACCCGCAACACCCTCACCGGACCCGACGCCATGGCCGCCGGCAACACCCAGCGCGCCCGCATCCAGACATGGAACTCCTTCGCCGAACACCTCGGACTTCCCGTGCGCCTGGAAATACCGGCGGCCACGCACGGCGATTGGCTGGGTCCGGAGGAGTCGCGAACACTGCTCCGGGCCCTCGCGGTGAAACGTCCCTTCGGCTCCAACGCCGCCACTGCGATCCGCACAGCGGCGGTAGCCGCCCTCGTCGCCGCAACCGGCCGCTCCGTCCCGGATCTGCACTCCCTCGATGTCGTCGACGTGGACCTGGCGCACCGGACCTTCCCGCAGATCGTCCTGGACACCGGACCCCACCCGCTGGACAGGGACACCGTGGAGATCATGCGCCGCTGGCTCGACGTACGCGCCGGCATCACCCGGCAACTTGAAGGCAGCGACCCGGGATATCTGTGGATTCCCACGAAACCGGGAAGGCCCCGCGGCGGCGAGGAACCGCTGAAACCAGGACTGACCCGGGCAGCTGTACGCACCCTTCACTCCGCCCACCGCAACCTCGTCCTGCAGGTCTTCGGAGCACCGGTGCGCCCCGGCGCGCTGATCCTGCCCCGCCCCTGACGCCGCTGCATACCGGGGCGCCGCCTTCAACCTGCCAAGTGATGCCGGCTCACGAGCACCCACCGCGGGCCTGCCTTCCGCCCGGTCTGCAACTCGGCCGGGTAGGCCTGTGACTCCGTTGCTGAATTGTCTGCGGCGGTCTGGAGTTGTTCGGCATGATCGTCGGTGCGGTCGTTCTGTCTGCCCCGGCCGCAGGGAGGTCGGCGCGGTGTCCATGCGGCCTGGAGGTCTGCCACCCATTCCGGAACAGACGGTGCGTACGGCTCGTGCCGCCTTCCCCAAGGGAAGCCTTCCTATGCGGGTCCGCGACCACTTGGCCGAGGTCTTCGATGACGCCTTGTTCTCCGGGGTGTTTCCCGGTCGTGGTGCTCCTGCCCAGTCCCCGGCCCTGCTCGCTCTGGTGACGGTGCTGCAGTTCACTGAGAACCTCACCGACCGGCAGGCCGCGGAGGCAGCGCGGGACCGGCTGTCCTGGAAGTACGCCTTGGGCGCGGAACTGTCCGATACCGGCTTCGACTTCTGCGCGTTGTCGAGGTTCCGTGCCCGGCTGGCCGGTGACGGGATGGAACGGGTGCTCTTCGACCGGCTGTTGGAGCACTGCCGCGAGGCCGGGCTGGTCAAGGCCGGGGGTAAGCAGCGCACCGACGCCACCCATGTGATCAGTGCGGTCCGTGACCTGAACCGCACGGAGCTGGCCGGGGAGAGCGTACGGGCGGCGCTGGAGGCTGTGGCGGTGGCGGCACCGTCCTGGCTGGCTGGGGTGATCGACGTCGCCGAGTTCGCCGAACGCTACGGGCCGCGCGTCGATGGCTGGACGATGCCGTCGTCGAAGACCAAGCGGGAGCGGCTCGCCCAGGTCTTCGGCCAGGACGCGCTGGCCTTGTGCCGGGCTGCCTGGTCCCCCGGCGCCCCGGTGTGGATCCGTGAGATCGAGGCGGTCGCCCTGCTCAGGCAGGTCCTCGTGCAGACCTACACCGTCCGCGTCGATACCCGGGGACGGGAGGTGGTCAGCAAGCGGGACGCCGACAATGACGGTGTCCCGCCCGGCAGTACCCGCCTGGCCTCCCCCTACGACCCCGACGCCCGCTGGTCCGCCAAGGGCGACGACCTCTTCTGGTGCGGCTACAAGATCCATCTCACCGAGACGTGCCACGCTCCGGCC
Source organism: Streptomyces sp. NPDC057428 (assembly GCF_042803195.1). Classification (NCBI taxonomy): domain Bacteria; kingdom Bacillati; phylum Actinomycetota; class Actinomycetes; order Kitasatosporales; family Streptomycetaceae; genus Streptomyces; species Streptomyces sp. NPDC057428. The sequence continues at coordinate 354 of NZ_JBHVCT010000104.1, read as the reverse complement.
GAAGCCGAAGCCGAAGCCGAAGCCGAAGCCGAAGGCTGTCTCCGTGTCCCGGCACCGAACCTGATCACCGACGTGCACACCACCGTCGCCACCGTGCCCGATGTGAAGGCGACCGAGCAGATCCAGAAGAACCTCACCGAGCGCGAGGTGAAGCCCGCCGAGCACTATCTCGACTCCGGCTACCCCTCGGCCGACCTGATCACTGCCGCGGCCGGGCAGGGCATCACCATGGTCACTCCGCTCCTGGCCGACCACTCGCCCCAGGCCAGGGCCGCCGAGGGCTTCGACAAGGGCGCCTTCCGCATCGACTGGAAAGCCCGTCAGGTCCGCTGCCCCGAGCACTCCACCAGCGCC
>NZ_JBHVCT010000103.1:0-20024 GCF_042803195.1 Streptomyces sp. NPDC057428 | reverse complement strand
GCCTCCTCTACCGCCACGGTAGACAAGCCGCCACCCCAACCACACCCAGATCAGCGAAACCCCAGCTCAACCGTCCCTGGAAAGGATCCGCACCCGTCGGAGAAGTACAGGACCCGCGCGTCTCCCACCGTCCGGCAAAACGCACGCAGGTTGGGTTCCTCGCCCACCACTTCGGCGTCCTGGTCCACGAGCCCGACGGCTGGGGTGAGTACGGCGCGAAGCTGGATCAGGTTGACCCGGTTCGGCTCTTCGGTGCGGCCTACGGGTTCGGGGGCGTCGGACGCCATCAGCGTGCCGGTGGCCACCCTCAGCGCGCGGGCCAGGGCGTGAAGGGTTTCCATGCGGACCGTTCCGCCCTGCTCGACCTTCCGGACGGTTCCCGGCGAGACGCCTGCGGCGTGGGCCAGTTCTTCCTGGCTCATCCCGGCCCGACGCCGGTACTTACGGACGTTGTCCGCCAGTTCCGTAGTCATGCTGACCACCTCCAGCGCCACGGTACGCCGGTCCGACGAGTCAACCGAGGGCTATCCGGCAGATACCCGCCCGAAGCGGTAACCCACCCCGACTAGGTGCCGAGCAGGTGGGCATAGCCGAGGCGCCAGCAGAATCGGAGCCTGAGCGGGAGGGGTCCCTCGTCGGTCGGGCAGCTTCGCCGTACCAGGGTTCTCCGGGGGCCGCCAAGGCTCACCGGTGACGCTTGCGCTTGGCCTTGGCGGCCCCCGGGGGTTCCTGGTACGCCTCCGGTGACCGGGCGACGAGGGACCCCTCCCGCGACCCGACCACCCATCACCACGACGGAGCCGCACCCGTAGGTCGGCCTCCTCCACCCTCGGAGAGAGGGCCGGGGCCTGGGGCAGAGCCCCAGAACCATCCACGCTGAAGGCTGTTGCGCGCCCGGACCAGCGGGGCGGCCGGCAAGCGGGGCGGAGACAGGAGCGGGCGGCGGCCCCGAGGGGCCGGAGCGCGCGCGGGCCGCGTCAGCGGGCCGCCTTGATCAAGTAAAGAAACTCTGAACAGCTCGCCCGTGCCGTGAGTCCTGCCGCTCCGCCGCGTGCGGCCAGTTCAGCGTCGACGTCGACCTTCGTTCAGCCGGTCATGCAGGCGCTGGACCTTGGCCGCGGTCTCCTCGGGCGTGTAGTTGCCGCTAAGGCGCTTGCGTTGCTCCATAACGGCGCGCATCGCGTCGCGGTGGGCGGTAGCGGCTTCGAACTCGGTGCTGGCCTTGGTGAACCGTTCCTCGGCGGCGGCGAGTTCGGCGGCTACCTCATCGTCGGTTTTTCCGCTGAGTCGTACCGCTTCCTCGTCCGCCCGGTGCTGGGCCGTCATCTCTTCCAGCGTCTCGTTGTAGCGCTTGAGGAATTGATCGCGTGGGCTGAGCTGTCGAACGAAGACGCCGCGTCCCTGTACGGAGTAGATCAGCCCCTCCGCCTTGAGGACCCGTAGGGCGTTCTGCGCGGTGGAGTTGGCGATGCCGTACTGGGCTTGCAGGTCGCGGGCGGACGGGAGCTTGGCACCTGGCGCAAGCCGGCCGTCCTGGATCTGCTTGCGGAGCGCGTCCGCGGTCTGCACGTACGGGGGGCGGGGATCGTCTCTGGGGCTGGTGGCCGTCTGCCACCCGCGCCGGAGGTCGCCGAGACCGACGTACTCGGGATCGGACCCGCCGGAATCGACTTCGCTGCCATCCGCTGCGGCCTCCGCCTCCCCTTCGGCCGACGCGTCCTGCGCGCGTACGTAGCTGCCCCGGCCGAGGACGGAGTAGATCAGCCCCTCCTCCTTCAGGAGTCGCAGGGCGTTTTGGACTGTGGAGCTGGCGATTCCGAAGCGCCGTTGCAGCTCGCGCGCGGCGGGGAGCCGCTCGCCTGGGCGCAGCTCGCCGTCGTGAATGGCGACGCGCAGGACGTCGGCGGCCTGGACGTACGGCGGCCGGGGGTCCTCTCCCAGGGGCAGCTTCATGGCACGAGGGTAGCGGCGTCGGCACTCGCGGCACACCCGGGCGTCCTCGGCGCCTCTGGCGTATCGGTGTAGCGATACGAATCGACTGTTGCGGGTGTAGCGAGTGTGCTGTTATGGTTTTGGCGAGTCGATCAAGCGACTCCATCGAACGAGGATGTGATGGCATGGCCATGACTCGAATCCGTGTTGCCCTGCTGCCGTCGGCGGTCTGCATCGCGGGAACCGAGCCGGTGCTGAAGATCAAGGACCAGCAGACCGGGGAGGTCGCCACCGACCGGGAGACCGGAGCGCCGCTGTACACGGTGACCGTGATGCTCATGGAGGACGGCCGGGCCGAGGTCCTGAAGATCACGGTCCCGGAGTCGGGCCTGGCTGCCGGTCTCAAGCCGGGTGCGATGGTGCGGCCGGTGGAACTGTTCGCGACCCCGTGGGCGCGGATCTTCAACGGTCAGCTCTCCGACGGCGTCGCCTACCGGGCCGCCCGCCTGGAGCTGGTGATGGTGGAGGCGGCCCAGTGATCCGCTTCGAAAACTCCGCGCCGCAGAGGGAGTTGTACCCGCTCCGGCCTCTGCCGGGGACCGAGGGCAAGGCCACGTTCGCCGCCTCGGCGGCGGTGCTCGATCTGCTCGGCCTGAGCCCGGAGCACGCGGCCTGCCTCGACCTGGGCCACATGCTCCGCCTGATACGCGAAGAGGGGGCGTGACGTGGAAGCCGTGACGGGATACGCGCCGGACGCGCTGCTGGTCACCGCCGTGCTAGTCAGCGCGTGGCTGCTAATGACGCTGGTGCGCTACGTGCGAGCCGACCGGGGCACGCGGGTAAGCATGCGGCAGGCCGTGCGGGTGCGCTGGGGCTGGGTACGGCTCGCGCGGATGGCGGGGCTGACGGTCACCGACAAGACGCCGGGCCTGCTCGCGCAGATCACCGCCCAGAAGGACGGTCCCGCGCCCGCACCTCGGGTGCTGACTCCGAGGATCAAGGTCAAGGCTGACCAGTTCGGGGTGATCGTACGGGCGCGCACGCTGCCGCAGGTCGGGCTGGAGGAGTATCAGAGGTCGGCGCGGTTCCTGGCGGACGCCTGGCGGTGCACACGGGTCTCCGTGCTGCCGGACGGCCCCGGCAAGGTGGTGATCCGGGGCGTTCGCTCCGACCCGCTGACCACGCCGACCACCCACCGGCCCACCGGCCGCCCGCCTGCGGATCTGATGCGTTGGGAGCTGGGTGTGGACGAGTACGCCGCCCGGGTATGCGTGTCCCTGGCCAACGTGCCCGGGGTGACCGTGGCCGGCACTCCAGGTGCGGGCAAGACCTCGGGGGTCAACAAGTTCGTCTGCGACTTCGCACCCTCCCCGGCCGTGCAGATCGCGACTGCGGACGGGAAGGTGTCACGTGCCTCGGAGGGCGACTACGCCGACCTGGTCAAGCGGATGTTCGCGTTCTGTGGGGACGACCTGGACGAAGCGAACGCGCTGTTCAAGCGGCTGGTAGGGCTGCGCAAGCGGCGCTCGGCGACCATCCGTGACGTGCTGGGCGTGAAGAACATGTGGCACGTCGGCCCCTCTCCCGAGTGGCCGCTCACGGTCCTGATCATCGATGAGGCGCACACGTACTTCCGCGAATACAAGGGCAGCGACGCCGCCACCAAACGGCTGGCCGTACTGACGGCGGAGAACGCCCGGCTGGTGGAGGACCTGGTCAAGAAGGGCCGCAGCGTCGGCATCCTGGTGATCCTGATCAGCCAGAAGACCACCGGCGACGCCATCCCCACCTTCATCCGCGACGTGTGCCCCATCGGACTGTCCTTCGCGCAGAAGACCGTGGAAGCTGCGGTGGCCGCGCTGGGCGACGACATCCGCAACTGGCCCGACGCCAGCCCGGTCACCTTGCAGGACCCCGCCTACGTCGGCGTCGCCGTCATGGCGATGCAGGGCCGCCCCGGCTACACCCGCATCCGCACCCCATACGTCTCCGACGCCGACGCGGCCCGCGTTGCGGAAGCCACCTCCCACCTGACCGCCGACCCCGCCCTGTGCCTGGACGCGCTTCTCGACTCGATTGGCTGGGCCGCCTCCGGCGACGACGAGTCGGACGGCCCTGTCCCTCCTTCCGAGTCCTGAGCGCCCCTGAAATCCCGCGCCTGAGAGGAGGCCCGCACATGGCGGAGGAACGATTCACCCGCCACACCGTGACCGCGGTCATGGCCATCATCGCGGCCCTGGCCTTCGTCTTCTCCTTCGGCAACGTATGGGCACTCGCACTGCGACTCGGCGTCCCCCGCCCCATCGCGCCCCTGATCGCCCCCATGGTGGACCTGTCCGTCGTCGGACTCCTGGTCGCACTGCGATTCCTGGCCCTGCGCGGCATCCCCGCACACGAGCTGAAGGCCGGCACCCGACTGCTTCACCTGTGCGGCGTACTCACCCTCGCACTGAACACCGCCGAACCGCTGCTCACCGGCCACTACGGCCGCGCCTGCCTGGACACCGTCGCCCCGCTCCTTCTCCTGGGCTGGGGCCGCGTAGGCCCGGCCTTCCTTGCCCAGTTCCACACCGCAGCCCAAGCCGCCCCGCACCTGGAGGCCACCACCGCATCCGTCCCCACCACTGCCCCCGTCACTGAGCCGGAGACCGATCCGGCATCCGCTCCCGAGGCAGCCGCCCCGGTCCCTCAGCCGCTCACCCTCGCCACTGCCGTTTCGGCCACGGCCGCCGTGCCCTCCGTGATCGAGGCACTCGCACCCGCCCCGGCCTCTGCTACCAAGACGGCCGCAACCGGCTCCCGTCCATCCCTGCCCGCCGCACTGCTCGTCGCGGCCCGGCACATCGCGGACACCCACCACGCGGAACACGAAGCGCCGATCACCGCCGCCCAGCTGGCAACGCGCATGGGCGTCGCCCTGCCGGTGGCCACCACCGCGCTCGCTCAGCTCTGAGCCTCCCCGGCGGCCGGCCGGATCACCCCGCCTGAACTCCACGCCCACCGATGGGCCCGGTTCGTCATGCCCCGAGCAGCACCAGCATGCCCCCTCGCTGGCTGGTTGCTGCTCGGGGCCACTCACCCCGACAGAAGGGATACGCCCCGACATGGTCACCCTGGACCTGCGCCACGTGGCAAGCCCCGCCGTGCGGGACCTCCTCCACCTCGTCAACGAGCCCGACTTCGACCGTGCACACCAGCAGATCGAACGCCTCGGCGGCTGCACCGAGCCCGTGCGCCTGACCGGCCACACCAGCACCGTCGGCGCCACGACCGGTGAGGTGCTGCGCTCCTACACCACATCTGACGAACCCACGGGCAGCCTGCTCACCGCGTGCGGCAACCGGCGCTCCTCACGGTGCCCGGCCTGCTCCCGCATCTACGCCGCCGACACCTACCACCTCATCCGCGCCGGCCTGACCGGCGGCAAGACCGTGCCCGACACCGTCCGCACCCACCCCCGCGTCTTCGCCACCCTCACCGCCCCGTCCTTCGGATCGGTCCACAACCGTCTCACCAACGCGGACGGCAGCACTCGGCCCTGCCGCTGCGGCAAGCTCCACGAACCCGCTGACGCCCTGCTCGGCACACCGTTGAACCCGAAGACGTACGACTATGCGGGTGCGGTCCTGTTCAACGCCCACGCCTCTGCTCTGTGGGCCCGCTTCACGATCTACCTGCGCCGTGAGATCGCCGCCCGGCTGGGCATGACCCAGAAGGCCGCCCGTGCCGTCCTGCGGGTCTCCTTCGCCAAGGTCGCCGAGTACCAGAAGCGCGGCCTGGTCCACTTCCACGCCGTGATCCGGCTCGACGGCCCGGACGGCAGCACCCAGCCCCCACCGCCGGATGCCACCGTCGCCGTGCTCGCCGATGCCATCCGGGCTGCCGCCGCCCGCGTCCGGGTGACCGTCGTGTCGGATGGGGTCGGGGAACGCGAACTCGCCTGGGGCGAACAGCTCGACGTACGCGAGATCGCCGCCTTCGGCACCGACGCCGAACTGACCGACCAGGCCGTCGCCGCCTACGTCGCCAAGTACGCCACCAAGTCCGCCGACGCCTCCGGCACCCTCGACCGGCCCCTGTTCTGCCGCCCCTGCCAAGGACGCGGCGCAACCCTCCTGCCCCACGGAACCCCGCTCCCGTGCGCCGCCTGCGACGGCACCGGACAGGCCCGCCCCCTGCCTCGACTCGCCGTCGCACGCCACGTGCGGCAGATGATCCGCACCTGTTGGGAGCTGGGGAAGCTGCCGGAGTTCGCTGACCTCAAGCTCTGGAAGTGGGCGCACATGCTCGGCTTCCGCGGCCACTTCTCCACCAAGTCCCGCTGCTACTCCGTCACCCTCGGCGCGCTCCGCGACGCCCGCCGCGGCTGGCGCACTGAGCAGGCCCGCACCCAAGCCGGCCTGCCCGAGCCCGACCCGACGACAACCCTCGTCATCGGCCACTGGGCCTACCACGGTTCGGGCTACAGCCCCGGCGCCGGACTCCTCGCCGCTGGCGTATGGCACCGCAGAGAACTGGAACGGCAGTTCGCAGCGGAAGGGGGCTGCTGATGACCTCGTACCAGCCCAGCCCGCCCCACCGGGCGCCGAGTACGTCTCAGGAACTGCTGACCGTCCCCCAGGTCATGGCCCGCCTCCAACTCGGCCGCTCCGCTGTCTACGACCTGCTCCGCACTCAGCAGCTCGCCTCGATCACCCTCGGCCGTGCCCGCCGCATCCCCACCCACGCCCTCACCGACTTCATCCACGCCCGCCTCGACCAGGAAGCCGCCTGATGACCACGCCCCGCGAGCCCAGCCCCTCCCGCCGCATCCGCGCCAACGGCGACGGGACCGTCTACCAGCGCAAAGACGGACGCTGGGAAGCCGCCGGCTACGTCCTCGCCCCGGGCAACACCCGCAAGCGCATCCGCGTCTACGGCACCACCCGCAAGGAAGCCCTGGCCAAACTCACCGAGAAGATCGCCACCAGCAACCGCGGCGTCCCCGTGCCCTCCGCACAGGGCAGTGTCAGCGCCTACCTGACGTATTGGCTGGAGGCCGTCGCCATCCACCAGCTCCGCGAGAACACCCACACCCGCTACACCGCCTGCGTCCACCAACACCTCATCCCCGGCCTAGGCAAGAAGAAGCTCGCCAAGCTCACCGCCAAGGACGTCCGCACCTGGCTCAACCAGCTCCGCACCACCTGCCAGTGCTGCGCCCGCAACATCGACACCCACCGCGATCAGCCCCGTTGCTGCGCCGCCGGAAAGTGCTGCTCCAAACGGCTCTCCCCGCTGACGCTGGCGTACATCCACTCCGTACTCAAGTCCGCCCTGGAGCACGCCGTCCGCGAGGAGGAGATCACGCGCAATGTCGCCCGCAACGTCCGCACCGGCACGCCCCGACCTCGCCGCTTCGAACCCCTCACCGCCGACGAAGCCCGCCTTTTCCTCACGGCTGGACGAAGCGACCGCCTGCACGCACTGTACGAACTCGCCCTCCGCACTGGCCTCCGCAAGGGTGAACTCCTCGGCCTTCAGTGGGACGACGTCGACCTCAGTGTCGGCACTGCCAGCATCCGCCGAACACTCCAGCGCACCCAGACCTGCGGACTGACCACCCTGCCCACCAAAACCCGCGCATCCGAACGACGCATCGCCCTCCCCAGCGAGTGCATCCACTCATTGAAAGAACACCGTGAAGGCCAGGAAGGAGAACGTGCGGCGGCAGCGGGGGGCTGGAAGGACAGCGGACTCGTCTTCACCACACAGGCAGGAAGGCCGATCGATCCGGCGAACCTCAATCGCCGCTTCCGTTCCCTGCTCGATCGGGCAGGGCTCCGCCGCATCCGCTTCCACGACCTACGACACTCAACCGCCACCCTGCTCCTGGAGCAAGGCGTGGAACTCGTCGTGATCAAAGAACTCCTCGGCCACGCACACATCGGCGTCACCGCCACCGTCTACGCCCACGTCCGACTCCGCCTCCAACGCGACGCCATCAGCCTCCTCGGCAACGCCCTCCGCAACCTCAACGAGACCGCCACCCGACGCGACGACGACGGTGACGAACCGTCGCTTTGTGCAGCGCCCGTCCGCTGACGTTGCCGTCAACTACTGCCGTCAAGACGCGAGAAGCCCCACCGGAATGTCACTCCGGCGGGGCTTCTACTCATTTTCGCGACGCTACTTCCGCAGCCTCGAATTCACCGCGAGCAGCCGCTCGCGACTTGCCTCTTGATCTCTTTCTCGAAGCCGCGAGAATGATTCGCCAGAGGTGAGGTCATCGCGTAGGATTCGACGCTGGTTTTCGTGCTCGCTTTCAAAGAAAGTGCCTTGCGGAATATTTCGATCTAGCTGCCCCAATGCGGTGAGGCATGCGTGAGCGCAGCGAACCGCATCGTCCGGCTCTCCGTTAGCGCGACACAGGACCGCATAGCGCATACACAGGACCGCATAGAAGGCGTAGATATCGGCTACGTCCACGAGTCCCTCTTCGGATGGCTGGAGCTCCGAAAGCTCCTCCAGCGCCTCCATGCGGGCAGAAAATACGCTGTCCGCCAGGCTCGGGTCCCAAAGCTCACCCAGGATTTCCAGGTAGAGATCAACGTCTTCGGCGCGGTCGGCATCTCCACCTCGCAGACCCGTGAAGAGCTGCGCCATCCGCTCGGTGCAGCTTGCCACGAACACAGCAAGCCCGACTCGCTCGCTCCCCCTCAGGGATTCGGCGACTGCCGAGTCCACTACCATTCAAAACTCCTCTGGCGCGTTGTCGTTGTGCCACTACCTGGGAAGACGTTCCCCATCATTCTGCCACCTTCGCCCCGAATGAACGGAGCGCAGATCCTGAGGCACACATTTCTCGATGTTCCTCCGGCGACTGGCGTGTATCCAAACGCCTTCGCATACAACAAGGCATTCTGTTCAGCATGCGTTCCTGGGATGTTTGGTACATGCATCTCGCCCGGGCGTAGAGGGACAGACATCTGGGCGGGCGTCAAACCATCTCCGCTACCCGCAATCAAGTCGACCTGACCGCGAGGAGTATCCACACGCACAACAGCCACAGTGCTGATGTTTTTCTTGACGTACTCGTCTGGCTCCGCGGCATGGATTGCGCTTGCCCGATCAGACAGGTTGCAGTTATGAACCAGGACCGGAGTGGCCCCCGCCAGCACATAGTACGTGTGCAGGCTTCCGATCGTGAGGTCGTATGTGACCGTGTTCGCGTGGTAGAGCTGGATGTTGGCGACCTGGGCTGTGCCGGTCGGCGTCTGGAGGACGTCGCCTGTCTTGAGGTCCTTGGCGTCGACGAAGGCTGACTGTGTCTGGTCGTAGAAGGGGTGGTGGAACGTCGTTGTCAGGTGGGCTGTGCCGGTGTGGGTTTCGTGACCGGTGGCAGCCGCCGCTGGGGCCGCCATCGCCCCTAGCGCTGCTACGGATGCCGCGCTGACCGCGACTTTGCGGCCCGCCCTCTTCGCCAGTGACTTGAGCGCGCCGGCCGGTGTGCTCTTGCCCTTCGCCTTGATGGACACGTCCACGAAGTCGTGGTCCGTCTTCGTGACGATCACCGCGGTGACCTTGTGAGACTCCGTTGCAGATGCACCGGGTACCGAGTTCGCGATGACGTCGCCGACCTTGACACGGTCGATCGCCTTCGTGGTCCCGCCTGCCAGCAGTACCTTCGTGCTGCCGGTAAAACTGTGCGGGCCGGGGCAGCGGCTCTGACTGGACGTGCCTGCGCCATCGTCTGCTGCCCTGGCTGCCGCGCTGTCTGTGGCGTCTACCGCGGCCGATTCCTCGGCACCGGCGGCTCCCTTGCCGAACAGGCCGCCCACGGCCTTCATCGCTTTGGGTGCCGCCTTCGCGAGGAGCTTGCCGCCGAGTTTGCCCAGGGCGCCGCCGAGCGCGCCGGCCACTGCTCCCGTGATCGCCGAGCCGGCGAATGCGCCCACGCTGCATGCGGCGCCGCCCTCTTGCGCGCAGGAGAAGCCCTGCTCGACCAGGGCTCCGGCCGCGCCCGCGATCGCCGCGCAGCCGATTGAGCCAACACCGCCAGTGGCGACTTCGCAGCCCGCGAAGACCGCTGTCGAGACGACGAACGAGGTGATTGCTGCGGCGTGGTGCTTGACGAAGTTGGCGGACGTCTTCACTGCCTTGACCGTGGCGTGGTAGGCGGTGCGTGTCGCGTGGGCGACGGCGTGCGCAGCCTTCTTCACGGTGTGGGCGACCTTGTGCGCTGCCGCTTTCGCCTTCTTGACCACGCGGTGCACGGTTCTCTTGGCCTTGTGGTAGGCGGACTTCACCGCGTGGACGGCCCGGTGGTAGGCCCGTTTCACATGCCTGACCGCGTAGTGGTAGACGCGCCGCACTACTCGCACCGTGGCGTGGTACACGTCGCGCACCTTGTGTACGACCTTGTGTGCCGCGTGCTTGACGGCGTGGACGACCTTCCTCGCGGCCTTCTTGGCGGCGTGGTAGACCTTGTGCGCGACGTGCTTGACGGTCTTCTTCGCCTTGTGGACGGCTTTCTTCGCGCCGCACACCACGTCGTACCAGGAGCAGTTGCCTGACTGGTCCGTGCCCGCCAGCGGGTTGTCGTCGACGTAGGCGAACGGATTGGCGGCCACTGAGTCCGGTGTCGCGCCCAGCGAGATGCTGTCCTTGTTCAGGAACGTGCCCGTGCCGGGGTTGTACCAGCGTGATGCGGTCCCGACGTTCCCGTCGTTGCCGCCGGTGCCGGCGGTTCCGGGTTCGGTCCACCCGGACTGGAAGCCGAGGTGTCCCGCCATCGGTGCGGACGCGGTGACCTTGCCCAGGGGGTCGTAGGTCGCCGAGCCCGTGAGGGTGGTCGCACCCGAGGTGAAGGTGCCGACCACGTCATTGTGCTGGTCGGTCAGGGCCAGCACACCCGTCCCGGCGGCAGCACCGGCTTCACCGATGCCGACCAAACCGCCCGCGGCGTCGTAGGTGTAGGTGCTGCCGCCATCCGATGCGATCGTGTTGTCCGCACCTGAGTAGGTGAACGTGCGCGGGTTCGCCGCGTCCGCCGTGTCGGTGTCGGTGATGTTCCGGCCCATCGCGTCCTGCGTGTAGGACTGGCTGCCGGCCACGATCTGCCCGCCGAACGCGTCCGTCTTGAAGACGGTGTTGTCGCCCGTCGCCGCCGACTGGGTCATCAGTGTGCCGCGGGCCGAGTACTCGTAGGTCGTCTTGCCGTCCGAGGTCAGTTCGTCACGGGCGTCGTAGGTGTAGACGTCCGCGCCGACCTGGATGCGGTTTCCGGAGGCGTCGTACGTGTACGCGGTCGTGTTGGCACCGTCGTTCCATGACGTGATCCGGTCGGACCAGTCGTAGGTGTAGGTGTTCGCGGATGCGCCCGTCACGCCTGTCGTCTTCTTCGACGTCAGGTTGCCGTTGGTGTCGTAGCCGTAGGTGAAGCTCGCCAGCGTGCTTGCGCCCTGGACGAGAGTGTCGTTGGTCAGCTCGTGGCTGCTGTTGTAGGTGAACGACCTGGTCTGCCCGCTCGCCCCGTACTTGACGCTCTTGACCTCGTTCAGCGTGCCGTATCCATAGGTCAGCCGCTGGCCCGTCGCAGGGTCGTCGACGGTCGCGAGGCGGCCCGCCGTGTCGTAGCCGTACCCGGTTGTGCCCGCCGCGTCGGTGCGGGTGAGGACCGAGCCGTCGTCGTTGTAGGAGAAGGAGGAGGCTCCTGCGGCGCCGTTCGCGGTGAGCAGGCCGCTGCGGTCGTCGTAGGTGAACGCCTCGTGCGTGGCCGCCTGGTGGTCGAGGGCACCCGCGATGCCTGCCTCGTCCGTGTCGGCGGAGGTGACGCGGCCGTCGGCGTCGTAGGAGAAGCTCCGCCTGGCGGTCGCCGCGTCGGCGCCCTGTCCGGACATGTCCTTGAGCTGGCCCATGTCGTCGTACGTCATCGACGTGGTCGTGCCGCCGGGCATCGTCGCCTTGGTCATCTGCCCGTCGGCGTCGTACTCGAAGCTGGTTGTGGTGTCGGCGACCGACGTGTAGCGGCTGGTCTTCGGCTCGGTTACCGTCTGCTGCTGGCCCCACGGGGTGTAGGCGTAGCGCCAGGAGTTGCCGCGGCCGTCGGTGAAGCGGGTCTTGTTGCCCGCCGCGTCGTAGCCGAAGGTCGTCGTGATCGACGTGGACGCGTCGACCGGCTCGACCTGCTGGGTGATGGTGCCCGCCGCGTCGTAGGTCCACCGGGTGGTGTGGCCGTTGGCGTCGGTGGCGGCGGTCAGGTTGCCGTCGCCGTCGAACTGGTTGCTCGTGTGCGACAGCAGGGTGCTGGACGCGTCGTACTGGTAGGTGTCCGTGGGGTCGGCTTCGGCGTTGTAGTCGACCTGACTCCACGTGCCGTCGGGCAGCGTCGTCTTTTGCTGGTTGCCCATGAAGTCGTACGTGTAGCGGGTGGTGTTACCCGCTCCGTCGGTCACCGCGCTGACGTCGCCGGCCCGGTTGTAGGCGTATGAGGTGCTCACTCCACCCGGTGACCTGGTCGAGGCGAGGTGCGCCCCGTAGGGGTTTCCGGTGCTCACGTCGTAGGAGTTCGTCGTGGTGAGCGTGCGTGTGGTCGGGAAGCGCTCGAGGGTGGTGGAGGTGAGTTGCCGGCCGAGGTAGTCGTACGTCGCCTGGGTCTGCGCGCCCAGGCTGTCGGACGCGGTGAGCTGTTCGCCTGCCGGGTCGTAGGTGGCGTGGGTCTTCTTGCCGTCCGGGGTGGTGATCTGGGCGAGGTCGCCTGCCTGGTCGTACAGGTAGGAGGTGGTGCGGCCGCCGGGTGTGGTGAGCGACTTCTGGTTGCCCTCGCTGTCGTAGGTCCACACCGTGGTGCCGGCCAGCGGCGAGGTGGCGCCGGTGGGGGTGTAGGGGGGCAGTGTCTCGGAGACCTTCTGGCCGTTGGCGTCGTAGGCGGTGGTGGAGACCAGCCCGTTTGGGTCCTGTTCCTCGACGGCCTCGCCGAAGGTGTTGAACCCGGAGGTGGTGGTCGGGCGCACGGTGGTGGCGTTCGCCTCGACGCCGTCGGCCTCGGCCTGCACGGCGGGCGCCGTGGTGACCGCGAGGTTGCCCGCCTCGTCGTAGGCGTATGTCGTCGTGTTGTGCTCGGGGTCGGTCTCGGACGTCGGCAGGCCGCGCTTGTCGTAGGTGTAGGTGGTGGTCTGCTCGTCGGAGGAGCCGACGGTGCCGCCGGTGCGGCCCTTGCCGTAGAGGGAGCTGATCTCGGTGGCGGACAGGGCGCGCTGGTAGGTCTGCGCGTCGCCGACGGAGCCGGCCACCGGGTCGCTGATCGTGCCACCGGCCGTCTTCGTGCCGCCGATCGACAACGGCCCGTTCCCTGTCCACGGCGTGGGGTTGGTGTCCGATCCCGCGAGGGCGCCGTTCACGTAGAGCCGCATCGCACTGGTGGTGGCATCGAACACGCCGACCAGGTGGGTCCAGGTGTTGAGGGCCGGGGCTGCCGTCGCGGAGGCGTCGTGGAACGCGGAAGGCGTCGCGGCGTCCTCGCTGGCGACGTGGAAGCGGTAGACGTTCGAGGTCTTGTTGTACTGCAGGTAGAAGGAGGCCCGGTTGGTGCCGCCCTGGGCGACGAAGGTCCGGAAGGCGGAGGTGTCCGTCAGGTTGACCCACGCGGACACCGTGTAGGACGCGGAGGTGTCCAGGACCGGGCCGTTGGTGGCGATGACGCCGCCGGTGCCGGAGAACTTTGCGGCATTGTCGGCCCAGGTCACGCCTGCTCCGGCGGTCGCGGTGTTCCCGGTGCCGGAGGAGTCGGTGACCCGGGTGCCGGATGTCTGGTTCAGCTTCCACCAGCCGGCCGGGTGGCCGGACGCGTCGCCGTACAGCGTCTCGCTGAGGACGTTGCCCATCGCGTCGTACGTCGTCGCGGTGGTGCGGTCGTAGCCGGAGGAGTCGTGGTCGTTCGCGGTGGAGACCTGGTCGTCCGGGGTGTACGAGAGGGTGGTGACCCGGTTGACGCCGGTCGGGTCGAGCGCGGTCTCGGTGGTCCGGGAAGCGGCGTCGACCTTGTACTTCTCGACGGTCTCGCCGTTGTCGGTGGTCTGCGAGAGCGCGTTTCCTGCCGCGTCGTAGGTGTCGGACTCCAGCAGGTAGGTCGACTTACCGTCGGCGCTGGTGCGCTTCACCGTCGAGGTGAGGCCGTCGTCGGTGTAGGTGTACGCGGTGGTGTTGCCCATCGCGTCTGTCACTGACGCGAGGCGGCCGGAGGGGTCGTAGGCGCGCGAGGACTCGATCCGCGCGGTCGGTGCGGTCGGGTTCACCGGGTCACCTGTGGACATCAGGGTCTGCGTGAGCAGGTCGCCGTTGTCGTCGTAGGTGTAGCGGGTCTCGTTGCCGGCCGATGTCACCTCCTTGGTTTTGTTGCCGGAGGTGTCGTAGGTGTAGGTGGTGGTGTTGCCGTTGTCCGCGCCCTCGACGCCGTTGGCGTCGGTCTCGGTGAGCAGGCGGTCGAACGCGTCGTAGGTCTGGGTCTCGGTGCGTTCCTTGTCGCCGCCGGATCCGTCGGCCACCGTCTGTGAGGTGACGTTGCCGTCCTCGTCGTATACGGAGGTGGTGACGGCGGCGTGCACGGCTCCGGTCACGCGGTCGGTGAGTTGCGGGTCGTGCTCGGCGGTGACCTGGCCTGCGGTGTCGTACTCGTACGTTGTCGTCAGACCGTCCGGGTAGGTGTCGGAGATGACCTTCTGGCTGAGTACTTGGCCCAGGCCGTCGTAGGTGTACGTGGTGAGCAGGCCGCCGGCGTCGGTGGTGGAGGCGACGTCGCCGTTGTTGAAGTAGGAGACGGAGTTGACCGCGCCGGCCGGGCTGATGGTCCTTACCGGCAGTCCGGCCGGGACGGTGCCGCCGCCGGTGGCGGGGTAGGCGCTCGTTCCGTCGGAGTAGATGGTCTTCGTGCTCTGACCGTCGGGGAGGCCGGGCACGGCGGGGCCGGTGACGTCGGTCTGGTTGCCCGTGGCGTCGTAGGTGAACGACGTCAGGTACGTGTCGTCGCTCGCTGACGCGGACCGGCCGTCTCGTTCGGTGAGTACCTGGTCGTTGCGCGGGTCGGCGGTGGTGAGCTGGGCCGTCGTGTCGTCCGGGTAGTAGGTGTAGTACTCGGTGGAGCACTTGCTCGCGGTCTGGTCCTGGCAGGTCGTCGAGGAGACGATGTTGCCGCGGATGTCGTGGCCGGTGACCGTCTGGACGCCGTTCGGGTCGGTGACGGTGTGCTCGAAGCCGGCCGTGTCGTAGCCGAAGCTGGTCTTGTTGCCGAGGCCGTCGGTCTCGGTCAGTGCGCGGTTTCCGTTGGTGACGTCGTAGGTGTACGTCATCGTGGAGCCGGTCGGGGTGGTGACCTTCGCCGTCTCCACGGGCAGCAGGCCGGTCGACTTCTTCGCGGCCTCCATGTGGGCGCTGACGTCGTGCGCGGTGAGCGCCGAGTGGTAGAAGGCGACGTCGGCGATGGAGCCGTTGAAGTGGCTGACATCGGCGGGCGCGTCGATCCAGGTCTTGGCGAAGCCGGCGCCGATGTAGAGGTGGGTGTTGGACTGGTCGTTGGGAGCACCGCTGTACGTGGCCTGCTGGGTGCCGTCCAGGTACAGCGTCTGGGTGCTGCCGGATGCGCTGAGCACCACGTGGTGCCAGGCGTTGTTCGTGACCGTGCCGGTCGAGCCGAAGGCGGTGCTTCCCGAGCCGCTGCGGGACCAGAAGTGGCCGTGCAGTTTGTTGTCGGTGCCGACGTACAGCAAGGGCGCCCAGGTGCCCGACGCGACGGTGGCCCCGGCTATCGGCACGGACTGGTCGCCGATCAGAACGCCCTGACCCGCTGTCTTGAACCACAGTTCGATGCTGCGGTCGCCTGCGGCATGCAATGTGCCGGCGGGCACCTCCACGTAGGAGGAGGTGCCGTTGAAGGTCGCGGCCTTCTGGTCGCTGAAGGGGCCGGCAGCACCAAGGGTGACCGCGTTGTAGGTGCCGCTGCCGCCGCGGACCTCGTCGATGGCGGTGGCGGCGCCCGCGGCCTCGCCCAGCCGGAAGTAGCCGGAGGGCGCCGCGCCGAGAACCGCGCCCCGGTAGGTCTGGCTCGAACCGGCGACCGTCGGGGCGCCGAGCTTCCAGGTGCCGCCGTTCTCGTCGGTGAGCTGGGTGAGGGCGGCGGTGTCGGCGTCGTAGGTCATCGTCGCGTACGTCTTGCCGGAGGGCCGCTTGACGGACGCGAGCAGGGCGGCCGGGTGGTTGCCGATCGTGTAGAGGGCGCTGACGTCAGCCGCGACCAGCGGCTTGTCGTAGAAGGCGGCGTCGGCGATCTGACCGTTGAAGTAGTAGGGCTTGCCGGTCGGGTCGTCGGCGTGCGCGTTGGGCTCGTCGGGCCAGTCGCCTCCGAGGTACCCGGTGCCCAGGTAGTTGAAGACCTGGTTCTTGCCGAAGGCAGCCGCCGACTTGATGGAGACCGAGCCGGAGCGTGAGCCGACCTTGGCGTTGTCCAGGAACAGACTCTGCGAGTTGCCGGCGGCGGAGAGCACGACGTGGTGCCATTTGCCGTCGGCGACGGAGGCCGCCGACTGGATCGGGTTGGCGCCCCCGCTGTACCAGAACTCGGCGTTGAGCTTGCCGTCCGTTCCGACGTAGATCGAGGGCGTGTAGAAGCCGGCGGCCTCGCCGGAGGTGATGGGCTGCGAGGCGTAGGAGTACAGGACTCCGGACTTGGTGGAGGTCTTGAACCACAGGGAGACGGCGCCGGAGTCGGTGTCGTTGCCGGTGTTGTTGGGCAGGGCGACGTCGGACGATGTGCCGTTGAACGTCGCGGCCTTGGTCCCGGCGAAGGGTCCCGTGCCGCCCAGCGTCACGTTCTCGTAGGTGGCGTCGTTCGTGCCCTCGTTGGCGAGGACGGCGTCCTTGGCTTTCGTGCCTGAGGTCTCCGCGAGCGGCCACAGGCCGTGCGGGTCCAGGTCGAGGGCGGCGTTGCGGTACTGGGATCCGGAGGTGTACCCGTATGTCGTGCACTTGGTGGCTGACAGTGGCGAGCACACAGTGGTGAGCTGGTCGCCGGTGTAGCCGTAGGTCCAGGTCTGCGCGCTGTTCGTGTCACCTGCCGTGACCGGGTCCGTGACGACGGTGCCCACGTGGGACGCGCTCGCACCGCTCGGGGTCGACCAGCTCAGGGTGAGGGAGCGGCCGGAGACCGCGGAAGTCATCTTGGTGACGTGTCCGGAGGTCCAGGTGAAGGTCACCTTGCGGCCGCTCGCGTCGGCGACGGACGTGATCCCGTAGCCACCGGAGCCCAGCGACTGGGTGAACGTGTAGAGCGTGTCGTCCTTGTCGGTCAGTGTGTAGCCGCCGGTGACGGACTTGAAGGTGGCGAAGCGGCCGCTGCCGGCGGCGAAGGTGCCGTCGGTGCTCTTGCCGTAGCCGACCTGCGAGCCGTCGGGGTAGGTGACGTTGACTCCGGCCACGGCGCCGGCCGCGGTGTACTGCTCGGTGGCGCGCGCGTCGAAGATCGACGACCAGCCGGCGCCGAACGCGCCGGTCCAGCGCGGGTCGCGTGAGTTGTAGTCGCGTTCGACGTCGAGCGAGGGGCCGACGGTGGAGATGGAGGCGTCGGTGTCGGAGGTCGTGTAGTTGCCGATGGACGCGTCGAAGCCGTGGTCGCTGGAGTTCTGCGAGAGCCCGGAGG
Organism: Streptomyces sp. NPDC057428; assembly: GCF_042803195.1. Classification (NCBI taxonomy): domain Bacteria; kingdom Bacillati; phylum Actinomycetota; class Actinomycetes; order Kitasatosporales; family Streptomycetaceae; genus Streptomyces; species Streptomyces sp. NPDC057428. The sequence goes on along the minus strand of NZ_JBHVCT010000103.1, from coordinate 2,425 downwards.
TGATGACGGGCTGGGGTACCTGCACGGACAGGGCGTAGGGCGTGGCGTCGGAGTACATGCCCGCGTCGTAGCCCTGCACCGTCCAGTAGTAGTTGGCGCCCCACTTCAGTTTGCCGGCCGGCACCGTCCAGTTGCCTGTGGCGAGCAGACCCGAGTCGGCGACCTTGGTGTTCTGGCTGTCGAAGATCTGGAAGAGGTACTTGGTGGTGGTGTTCGCCTGCGAGTTGGCGCCGCCCGACCAAGCGGTCAGCTGGGGGGTGGTGGTGCCGACGACGGCGTTGTCGGCGGGAAACTGCTCGTACACCTGGGGCGGCGTGTTGCCGGTGTAGGTGACGTCGATGTAGGGGCCCTTGCCCGGGTCGTTGAAGGAGCCGAACTGCTTCCAGTGCAGGGCGTCCGTGGTGGACGCGTACACGGCCAGGCCGTAGTCGGCGGTCGTACCGTTGAACCAGCCCTGGATCGCTGCGTTGGAGAGGGTGACGGTCACGTAGTCGCCGACGCTGCGGTTGGCGGCGGTGTTGGCGCAGGCGTGCGGGACGCTGGGGGTCGCGTTGCCGATGGACGAGCCGTAGGACGGGCCCGGGTAGGTGGTGACACTTTCGGGCGTCCACGCTTTCTTCACCAGGGCGACGTCGAACCGCTCGGCGGTGCAGGTGGCGGCCCAGGTGTCGAAGAGGTGCAGCTTGGCGGAGGTGACGGTCGCGCCCGAGCCGTCCCAGGCGGTGTCCCAGTGGTTGATGTAGGAGACGGCAGAGTGGGGGCCGGAGTCGTAGGAGCCGACCTTGACGGTCTGCTCGAAGGAGTGGTCCTGGTTGTAGCCGGACTCGGCGTAGGTCGTCGTCCAGCCGTCCAGGACGGTGGGGTCGACGGTGACGGGGAAACGCCGCGCGGAGTCGTGCAGCCAGCGCTCGTCGAGGGTGATGCGCAGCGCGTGGCCGCCGTGCCCGTCCTCAGTGAGGTCGTAACGGACGTCATAGGTGGTGGCCGGGTCCCCGGAGCGGCGATCGACCTTCGCGTCGTATGCGTACGCGTGCGGGATGCGCTCGATGGTCTTACCGGTGGCGTCACGCAGGTCGATGGACCCGTCGTGGCGCTGGACAGGCACGAGGCCCTTGAGGGCGAGAGGGAACGTCCACGTGTTGGCCGCCTTCGGCGACTTGAGGACGATCGCCTCCTTCATACCGGAGGCGGTGGCGGAGACCTGGAGGTCGGTGTGGTCCAGGACGTCCGTGTACGTGATGTGCGAGGCGTCCGTTGCCGGTGTTCCGCTGACGCCGGCGGCGCCGGTCAGGCCGTAGGACAGGACGTGCGCGTCGTCCTTGGCGAAGGAGACGAGGTGGTCGTCGGTGGCCTTGGGGGCGAAGTCGACGGCGAGGGAGTTGGCCTTCTCGTGCCAGCGCCCGTCGGGGCCTGCCCGGATGTCGACGTCGATGGGCGCCCATTTACCCTTGCCTACCTGGTAGTTGATCGGCGTCGGGGATATCCGGCGGGTCTGCGAGCCGTCGGCGTTGTCGAAGACGGCGACGTCCCGGGAGGACTTGGCGGGGTTGCGCTTGCTGGTCTTAGCGCTGAAACGGCCCGAGGCGGCCTGGCTCCGGCCCGTCTTCACCTGAGGCAGGTGCGCATGGTAGGCGCCCAGCTCGCCGCGCCCCCTCCCGCGTGCATGGCCGGCCCCGCGGTGGGCGTCGGTGGCGGAGGCCGGGACGTGGTGGCGGTGGCCAGCGGCGGAACCGGACCGCTGGTGCGGCAGGTTGCCCCAGTGCGGGTCCTTGAACCAGGACGCCATCGAGGACAGCGAGGGCAGGTCGACGGCACCAAGTTCGGCGCCGTCGGCCATGGCCTGCTGAGTCGAGAACATCAGCGCGAGTGCGGTGAGCACCAGCAGGGCGACCCGACGCAGCAGCTGGCGGGCACGGCGGGGCGAACGGGGACGGCGGGGCAGCCGGGCACGCATGGCGGGGACTCCAGCACTCAGGAATGCCACAGGCCATGGTGGGGCACGGCGCAAGCGACGGAAGGGAAACGCACACTCCAGGAAGGAGCTGGCCGATCTTGCCCGACCGCGTGCACTGAAACCTAGTCAGGAAACCTGATGTTGAGTCACCGTTGACCCGTACATGAACCTACCCACCGAAATAGGCACCTCGTCCATATTCGTGCTTGTCAACTTCTTTACGCTTTCTTCGCTTCAGTAATGCTTCTTTGATCAAGTCACGGGTTGCTCGGTCTGGGCGAGACGGGCCGGGCCGGCGGGCAGGCTGCTGTTCTAAGACCCTGGTGGGCAAACATTCAGCGGGTAATCGGAGCGTGATGGTTTCCGGCGTTGGATGACTGGCCGTCACGGTGGGAGCGTGGTGGAAGCGGGATGCGGTGTGGTTGGATCTCGTTGTGTCCGATCTTGAATTGCTGCCGCATGGGGAGCTTG
>NZ_JBHVCT010000102.1:0-20289 GCF_042803195.1 Streptomyces sp. NPDC057428 | reverse complement strand
CGGTGTAGGAACCTCGATCTTCTCACCGGCAAAGTGCACCTGTCGCCATATCAGCTGCCACACACCCCGCACTACCTGCGGATTCGGGTCTGAGCACCGCGGCCGACGAGGCGCCGCTGGCCGCTCTGCTGGCCCCACGCTTCACGGTCGTCACGTACGACCGCCGGGGACGCGGGGCCAGTGGCGACGGCGGGCCGTACTCGGTCCGCCGTGAGATCGAGGACCTGGCGGCGGTGGCGTCGCGGGTGGGCGGCCGCGTCTCGTTGTTCGGCATGCTCTCCGGCGGTGCACTCGCTCTGGAGGCGCACGCCGGAGGCCTGCCCGTGGACCTGCTCGCGGTCTACGAACCCCCCTACGGCCTGCCGCAGACGTCGCGCTGCACGGCGCTGCACCGTCTGCTCGCGACGGGTGACCGGACGGGAGCCCTCGAGCTCCACCTGTCGCGGACGGGTGTCCCGGAGGCGACGATCGCCCGGATGCGCATGGCACCGCTGTGGCCGGGACTCGAAGCGATGGCCCACACCCTCGCGTACGACGACGCGCTGCTGGGCGACGGGGCTGTGCCCGCCGGGAGGTTCGCCTCCCTCACCGCGCGCACCCTCGTCGTGACGGGCGGGTTCAGCACGGCGCAGGCGCACGAGACGACGCTCGCCCTGGCGGCCGCCGTCCCCCGGGCCAGGCACCGCACGCTGACGGGTCAGACCCGCGAACTGGCACCGCACGTGATCGCACCGGTCCTCGCGGACTTCTTCACCCGGGACTCGTTCCTGCGCACCGCGTCCTGAGGGAGGCATCGCCGCGCACCGGGAACGGCGTCCGCGGTCACGACGCTTCCGCGACCGGGCACGGGCTCTGCCGCCGAGGATGTGCGGCAGGCACGAGGGGCGGGACTTCCGCGCGCGAGGATCTCGGCGCGGGGCCTCCGGCACGGCCGGGTCGTCGCAGGGGAGCGACCCGGCCGGCCCGGATGTGGTCAGCCGGCCGCGGCCGCCTTCTCGCGCCTGACCGTCGTCGCGATGGTGGCCGAGCCGACGACCCGCGTCCCGTCGTACAGCACGACCGCCTGGCCGGGGGCGACACCCCGCACCGGCGCGCTGAAGGTGACGGACAGGATGCCGTCGGCCAGCTCCGCCGTCACCTCGGTCTCCCCGCCGTGGGCGCGGAGCTGAGCGGTGTAGGCGCCCGGCCCGGAGGGGGCCGTGCCGCACCAGCGGGGCTTGATGGCGGTGAGAGCCGTGACGTCCAGCGCCTCGGCCGGGCCCACCGTCACCGTGTTGTTCACCGGCGAGATGTCCAGGACGTAGCGGGGCTTGCCGTCCGGGGCCGGGTGACCGATGCGCAGGCCCTTGCGCTGGCCGATGGTGAATCCGAAGGCGCCCTCGTGGGTGCCGACCTTCGCACCTGACTCGTCGAGGATGGCGCCCTCCGCGGGGCCGCCGAGGCGGCTCGCCAGGAAGCCCTGGGTGTCGCCGTCGGCGATGAAGCAGATGTCGTGGCTGTCGGGCTTCTTGGCCACCGCCAGGCCGCGGCGCTCGGCCTCGGCCCGGATCTCGTCCTTGGTGGTGAGCGTGTCACCCAGCGGGAACATCGCGTGGGCGAGCTGCTTCTCGTCCAGGACACCGAGGACGTAGCTCTGGTCCTTGGCCATGTCGGAGGCCCGGTGCATCTCCCGGGTGCCGTCCTCATTCAGCACGACCGTGGCGTAGTGACCGGTGCACACGGCGTCGAAGCCGAGCGCGAGTGCCTTGTCGAGCAGCGCCGCGAACTTGATCTTCTCGTTGCAGCGCAGGCACGGATTGGGCGTGCGCCCCGCCTCGTACTCCGCGACGAAGTCGTCCACGACGTCCTCGCGGAAGCGTTCGGCCAGGTCCCAGACGTAGAACGGGATCCCGATGACGTCCGCCGCACGGCGCGCGTCACGGGAGTCCTCGATGGTGCAACAGCCACGCGCGCCCGTGCGGAAGGACTGCGGGTTCGCGGAGAGGGCGAGGTGCACACCGGTCACGTCGTGGCCGGCCTCGGCGGCTCGGGCCGCGGCGACGGCGGAGTCGACTCCACCGGACATGGCGGCGAGCACGCGGAGGGGGCGCTGGGAGGTCTGAGTCATAGCTCCTCCAGAGTACGGGGCCCCGGGAACCGAATGCTCGCGGATATGCGTTGAGGAACACATGGGGAACAACGGGAGTGCCGGATCACCAGGGAAAGGCCCTGGTCACGGCATCAGTCGGCGGACGCTGCTCATCGGCGGCGGAGTCGCGGCAGCGGGCACGGCCGCTCTGGCAGCGGAGGAGATCAGGCGCGTCTGGTGGCGGGTGCCGGGCGTGGAGAAGCCGCGCGCGACCGGCGAGCTGGACTACGCCCCGGCGAAGTGGGTCGCCGCCTCCGAGGCGAACTGGCGGCGCGCCGACCGGCCGGACGACTACAGCGTGGACCGGGTGATCATCCATGTCACCCAGGGCAGCTTCGCCAGTGCGGTCAAGGTCTTCCAGGACCCCGCCCACCGGGCCGCCACGCACTACATCGTCGGGCAGGACGGCCGGGTGACGCAGATGATCCGCGAGCTGGACGTGGCGTTCCACGCGGGTAACCGCTCGTTCAACGAGCGCAGCGTCGGCATCGAGCACGAGGGCTTCGTGGACCGGCCGCAGGACCTCACGACGGCGATGTACAAGTCCTCGGCACGTCTGACAGCCGCGATATGCAAGCGGTACGGAATCCCCATCGACCGCGAGCACATCATCGGCCACGTGGAGGTGCCGGGCACGGACCACACCGACCCCGGCCCCTACTGGGACTGGAACCGCTACATGAAGCTGGTGCGTGCCGCGTCGACCGCTGGGCCGTCGGCGGCGGCCGGCTGAAACCGCCGCCCCGGGCGGCCCGAGGGCTAGCTGAGCCCCGCAGTCCTGGCCCGGTCGACCGCGGGACCGATCGCCCTCGCGAGTTCCTCGACGTCCCCGGCGGTGGAGGTGTGTCCGAGCGAGAAGCGCAGCGTGCCGCGCGCCAGGCCGGGGTCGGTGCCGGTGGCGAGCAGCACGTGGCTCGGCTGGGCTATACCCGCCGTGCACGCGGAACCGGTGGAGCACTCGATGCCCAGTGCGTCGAGCAGCAGCAGGAGGGAATCGCCCTCGCAGCCGGGGAAGGTGAAGTGGGCGTTGGCGGGCAGCCGGCCCCCCGGGGCCGGGTCGCCTCCGAGCAGTGCGTCGGGGACGGACTTCATCACGGCCGCCACCAGGTCGTCACGGAGCGCGCCGACCTCACGGACGAAGGCATCACGCCCCTCGACGGCGTGCCGGCCGGCGACGGCGAACGCCGCCACGGCGGCCACGTCGAGCGTTCCGGAGCGCACGTGCCGCTCCTGTCCCCCTCCGTGGAGCACGGGCACGGGCGTCTGGTCGCGACCCAGCAGCACCGCGCCGACGCCGACCGGGCCACCGATCTTGTGCGCGCTGACGGTCATCGCGGCCAGCCCGGAGCGTGCGAAGTCGACGTCCAGCTGACCGAACGCCTGCACCGCGTCGGCATGCATCGGCACACCGAACTCCTGTGCCACTTCAGTGAGTTCACGAATCGGCATGATGGTGCCGATCTCGTTGTTCGCCCACATCACTGTGATCATGGCGACGTCGTCCGGATTGCGGACGAGCGCCTCGCGCAGCGCGTCGGGGTGGACACGTCCGTAGGCGTCGACCGGCAGGTATTCGACCTCGGCGCCCTCGTGCTCGCCGAGCCAGTCCACGGCGTCGAGGACGGCGTGGTGCTCCACAGGGCTGGCGAGCACCCGGGTGCGCCGGGGATCGGCGTCGCGGCGGGCCCAGTACAGGCCCTTCACGGCGAGGTTGTCGGCCTCGGTGCCACCCGAGGTGAAGACCACCTCGCTCGGGCGCGCGCCGAGCGCATCGGCGAGGGTCTCTCTGGACTCCTCGACGGTACGGCGGGCTCGGCGCCCGGCGGCGTGCAGGGAGGACGCGTTGCCGGTGACGGCGAGCTGCGCGGTCATCGCCGCGATCGCCTCCGGAAGCATCGGTGTGGTCGCGGCGTGGTCGAGGTAAGCCATGGTGGAACCGATTCTACGAGCCTGTGGTGGGGCGCGTGCCGGGCGCATCGCGTCCCGGCGGGCGCCGGCGTCCCGGACGGCGCTCCAGCATGCTCCCGCCGCTCTCCCACCCGGAGCGGCGGCCACCCCTGGGCGGCCGCCGAAGCCGAGCCGGATTGTCCGGCCCGTGCCCGAAGGGCGGCTCGGCCCCGCTCCCGGTCGGATCCGTCACATCCCCGCTCCCCCGCGCCACGCCCTTTCCGCCTCGACGCCTCGTGCGGGCCTGTCCGGCCTTTGTCCGTGAGCAGCGGGGGCCGCCGCCGACCCGGCAACGGCACGGGGATCAGGACGCGTGGCGCGTCAGGCGCGCACCGACCGCCAGACGTACTCGGGCAGAAGAGCCGCCGCCCGATCAGCCCGCCAGGCTCCAGGAGACGGTGCCGTTGGCGGTCACGAGGGCCGCGAGGACGACCAGGTCGGCGATGCCCAGCCCCAGCCCGAGCAGCGCACGCCCGCGCCGGGTGGTCGACCGGGCGAGGGCGACGAGCGCCATCACGATGGCGACCGGCCCGAGCAGGATGTTCATCACCAGCAGGCCGAGCAGCCCGAGGACGAACGAGGCGACGGCCAGCCCGTCGGCCTCCCGGGACGGCTCGCGGGTTCGGGCCGCGGGGCTTGGGCCGGGGCCGGTTCCGGCCGGAGTGGCTCCGCCGGGAGGGTTCTTGCGGAACCGGGCGCCGGTGGAGCGGCTGGTGTGCGAGGTCGTGAGCGTCATGGTTCGGGCTCCTTCGTCAGCGGGTACGGCGGGCGAGGCGTTCGCGGACGCCGAAGACCGCCAGCCAGAGACCGATCACGGCCGCGGCGGCCAGGGTCAGTGGGAGCGGCAGGTGGGCGACCGCTCCGAGGACAACCCCCAGCAGGAGCAGGGCGGCGACGAGGACGAACATGCCGGGCCTTTCCGTGAGCTTTGAGAGTACGACTGTTCACTGAATTTGGAGTCTAGCCCCTTCACCCCCTTCCATGTCTCGGAGAACGGTTGTTTACTGAATGGCATGAGTCACACCGTCGGCATCCGTCAGGCCCAGAAGCTGAAGACGCGTCAGGCGCTCCTCGACGCGGCGCTAGCACTGCTGGAGCACCAGAGCCTCAGCAGTCTCGGCCTGCGCGAGGTGACGCGCGCCGTGGGCGTGGCCCCGACTGCCTTCTACCGGCACTTCGACGGCACGGCGGCACTGGGTGTGGCCCTGGTCGAGGAGACATTGGGCAGCCTGCACGGAATGATCGGCGCGATCCTCGCCGAGACGGGCGACACCGAGGAACGACTCGACCGCAGCGTCGAATTGATAGCGCGTCATGTAGCAGACCAGCCTGCTCATTTCAGGTTCATCGCCCGTGAGCAGCACGGCGGCGTCGGCCGGGTCCGCGACGCCATCGCCACCCAGCTGCGACTGTTCGCCGAAGAGGTGGCCGGGGTCCTGGGCGCAGAACCCGAGTCCACCGGGTGGGAACGGGACGACCTCCTCATGCTCGGCGGCCTGTACGTCGACCACATGGTGCTCACCGCCTCCGCGCTGCTGGACGCCGGCGCCGAGGGCGAGCAGGAGGTCGTCCGGGTGGCGCGACGCCGGCTGCGCCTGGTCACGCTCGGCCGGACCCACTGGCTGGACGCGCCGTAGGGTGAGAGGAGGCCGCGACCCGGGCTCCGGCCGGTCGGACCTCACCGCACCGTCATGGCGCGGGCGTCAGACGCGGGGCGCGCGTGCGAGCTGGCGGGACTGGGCCACTAGGCGTCCGGCGCTGTCCCAGACGTCCGCGCCCTCCTCCAGGAAGCCGCCCGCGAGGTTGCGGGTGGTGATGGAGACGCGCAGCGGACCGGGGGCCGGGCGGCAGCGGATGTGGGTGGTGAGTTCGATCGTGGGCGTCCAGCCCTTGAGGCCGAGCTCGAACGAGGTCGGCGGCAGCGCGTCGACCGTCAGCAGCAGCGAGAGCGGGTCGGCGTCGCGGCCGTCCGCGAGGCCGAACCAGCCCCGCATCTCACCCTTGCCCGAGGGAGCGCCGATGGCCCAGCCGATCGTCGCGGGATCGAGTTTGATGTCGAGCCGTTCGGTGATGGCCGAGCTCCCGGGAATGGGCGCGGGACCGTCTCCCGGGCCGAGGCAGTGCTCGATGGGCGGGATCACCGGCGGCTCCGCCGAGGTACGGACCTCGTCGGTCAGGCCGTCCAGGTCCCCGTAGGTGGCCAGCACCCGGATGCGCTCGATCTCGCTGCCGTCCTCCGCGAACTGGAAGAGCGACGCCTCGCCGGTGGAGAGTGTGCGGCCGGTACGGACGACCTGCGTGCGAATCACGGCCGGACCCGGGACGGAAGCCGTCAGGTAGTGCGCGGAGACCGAGAACGGATCGGAGTGCGGGAGCGCCTCACCGAGCGCGCGGCCGAGCATCGCGAGCAGATAGCCGCCGTTGACGGCGTGGATGATCGTCCATCCCGCGGAGAGTTCCGCGTCGTAGACGCCGTCCTCCCGGAGGGTGACCGCGGTGTCGCGGTCGAACTCGCTGTCCCCGATGGTCGCCCGTACCGCGTGTACCGCGCGCGACTCCTGCGCTGCTGCCTGTGCCATGGCATGCACGGTACACCGATCGTATTACTGAGCGGTAGCTTTTTGTTGCGGTCAGATGGCGGCCGGGTTGTCCTCCGCCGAGGCCGAGCGCCTGTTCCAGGCGCGCGGGGCCCTCCAGTGGAAGCGCATGGCCAGCAGCCGCAGGACGAAGGCGGTGATCACCGCGGCGCCGCTGGTGTAGGCGTTGAGCGTGTCGAAACGGATGCAGAGCACCACGGTCACGGCCCCGACGATGGCGGGCACGGCGTACAGGTCACGGTCCCAGCGCAGCAGCGAGGGAACCTCGTTGGCCAGGACGTCGCGCAGTACGCCGCCGCCGACCGCGGTGGCAAGTCCGAGAGCGGCCGACGAGGTGAGGCCCAGGCCGTAGTCGTACGCCTTGATCGTGCCGGACACGCAGAAGAGACCCAGCCCCGCCGCGTCGAAGACGTTGACACCTGCCTGGATGCGTTCCACATGCGGATGCAGGAAGAAGACGAGGCCGGCGGCGAGCAGCGGCGTGAGGAAGTAGCCGAGATCCGTGAAGGCCGCCGGGGGCAGCGCACCGATCATCACGTCACGGAAAATCCCTCCGCCCAGCGCTGTCACCTCCGCGAGCACCGCGATGCCGAAGACATCGAAGTTCTTGCGTACGGCGAGCAGGGCACCCGAGATCGCGAAGACGAAGATTCCTGCGATGTCGAGCGCATGCTGGACGGAGGGGGTGAAGAGTTCGTTGAGCACCGGGCAATTGTGCCGGTACTACTTCTTCGGCTTTTCCTCCGTACCGGTGGACGGTGCGGCGGACCCCTTGCCGGCGTCGTCGGAGGCGGCCTCAGCGGCCCCTTCCGGCTCGTCCGGCCCGGTGTTCCCGGCAGCCCCTTCCGGGCCGTCGGACGCTTCCGGCGCGGACGCCTCGGCAGCCTCGGACGCCTCGGGAGTCTCAGACGTCTCGGCAGCCTCGGACGCCTCGGGAGCCTCGGACGTCTCGGGAGCCTCGGACGTCTCGGGAGTTTCTGAGGCCTCGGCGACACCAGGGGCCTCAGCCGACTCGGCAGTCTCCGGAACCTCGATGATCTCGACGACCTCGGCAGCCTCGGCCGACGCGTCCGGCTCAGCCGTCACGGCGGCCTTCTCCGTGGCCACCGGCTCAGCCTTCTCCTCGGTGGCCGGCTCGCCCGTGGCCACCGACTTCACCGTGATGACGTCCGCGACGAGCGGCGCGTCCCCGGGGACCTGGTCCTCACCGTTCTCCGGGTGGTGGCACGCCACCTGGTGTCCGGTCTTGAGCTGCAGCAGCGGCGGCTCCGTGGTCTTGCAGACCTGCGTCGCCTTCCAGCACCGGGTGTGGAACCGGCAGCCGCTCGGCGGCGAGATCGGCGACGGCACATCGCCCTTGAGCAGGATGCGGTCGCTCTTCGCGCCACGCCGACGGGGGTCGGGCACCGGCACTGCGGACATCAGGGCCGTGGTGTACGGGTGCATCGGCGCCTCGTACAGCGAATTGCGGTCCGCGAGCTCGACGATCTTGCCGAGGTACATGACCGCGATCCGGTCCGACACGTGGCGGATGACCGACAGGTCGTGCGCGATGATCATGTACGTGAGCCCGAGCTCGTCCTGGAGGTCGTCCAGCAGGTTCACGACCTGCGCCTGGATCGACACGTCCAGCGCGGAGACGGGCTCGTCAGCGACGACCAGCTTCGGGTTGAGCGCGAGCGCCCGGGCGATACCGATGCGCTGACGCTGGCCGCCGGAGAACTCGTGCGGATAGCGGTTGTAGTGCTCGGGGTTGAGCCCCACCAGTTCCAGGAGCCGCTGGACCTCCGTCTTCACGCCGCCCTCGGGCTCGACGCTCTGAAGCCTGAACGGCGTGCCGACGATTCCGCCGACCGTGTGCCGCGGGTTCAGCGAACCGTACGGGTCCTGGAAGATCATCTGGATGTCGCGGCGCAACGGCCGCAGCCGGCCCGCGGACATGTGCGTGATGTCGCGGCCCTGGAACTCGACCGTGCCACCGGTCGGTTCGAGCAGACGCGTCACCAGCCGGCCCATGGTCGACTTGCCGCAGCCCGACTCACCGACCACTCCGAGGGTCTCACCGGGGCGGACGTCGAAGCTCAGCCCGTCGACAGCCTTGACCGCACCGACCTTGCGCTTCAGCACGCCCTTGGTGATCGGGAAGTGCTTGGCCAGACCCTCGACCCTGAGGAGCGGCTCCGACCCGGATCCTTCCGACCCGGCCGCGGGAGACGCGGGAGTCTTCTCGTTCAGATCAGTCACAGCTTCGGCGCAATCTCTTCGGTCCAGATCTGTTCCCGCTGCTCACGCGACATGTGGCACGCGGAGTAGTGCCCGGCGCCGGCCAGCTTCAGCTCAGGACGCTCGGTGCGGCTGATGTTGTCCGGCGGGACGTCGGCGTACGGGCAGCGCGGGTGGAAGGCGCAGCCGGACGGGACGTTGATGAGGCTGGGCGGCGAGCCCTTGACCGGGACGAGCCGGTCGGTCTGCTCGCGGTCGATGCGCGGCATCGAGCCCAGCAGCCCCCAGGTGTAGGGGTGCTGGGGCTCGTAGAAGACCTTCTCGGCGCTTCCCCGTTCGATGCAGCGGCCCGCGTACATGACCAGGAGGTCGTCCGCGATCTCGGCGACGACGCCGAGGTCGTGGGTGATCATGACGACGGCGGAGCCGAACTCCTTCTGCAGGTCGCGGATCAGGTCGAGGATCTGCGCCTGGACGGTGACGTCCAGGGCCGTCGTCGGCTCGTCGGCGATCAGCAGCTGAGGGTTGTTGACCAGGGCCATCGCGATCATGGCGCGCTGGCGCATACCGCCGGAGAACTGGTGCGGGTAGTCCTCGTAACGGCGGTGCGGTTCGGGGATTCCGACCCGGTCCAGCATCTCGACCGCGCGCTTCTTGGCCGTCTTCTTGTCGACCTTGTTGTGGACGCGGTAAGCCTCCACGATCTGCGCGCCGATGCTGTAGTACGGGTGCAGGGCCGACAGCGGGTCCTGGAAGATCATCGCCATCTTCTGGCCGCGCAGCTCGCGTACACGCTCGCGCCCGGCGCCGATCAGCTCCTCGCCGTCGAGCCAGATCTCACCGCCGATCCGGGCACGCTCCGAGGTGTGCAACCCCATGATCCCCAGCGAGGTCACGGACTTGCCGGACCCGGACTCGCCGACGATGCCGAGGGTCTGACCGGCCTTCAGGTCGAAGCTGACGCCGTCGACGGACTTGACCAGGCCGTCGTCGGTGTCGAAGTGGATGCTGAGGTTGCGTACGGAGAGGAACTCCTTCGCGTCCGCCGAAGCGTCCCGGGGAGCGGGGACCGTCACCGGCGCCGCCTCGGGCGCGGGAGTGTCCTTCTTGCCTACGTCGCTCATGAGAGCCTCACCCGGGGGTCGATCGCGGCGTACACGAGGTCCACCAGCAGGTTGCAGATGACGATGAAGAAGGCGGCGACCAGTGTCACGCCCATGACCTTGGGCAGGTCGGCCGTGGTCACGCCCTTGATGGCCATGTTCCCCAGGCCTTGGAAGCTGAAGACGTTCTCGGTGATGACCGCACCACCGAGCAGCAGCGCGAAGTCCATGCCGAAAATGGTGACGAGCGGGGTGAGCGCCGCGCGCAGGCCGTGCTTGACGACGACCTTGCGCTCCTGGAGGCCCTTGGCCCGTGCGGTGCGGATGTAGTCCTCACTCATCGTCTCCAGCATCCCGGCCCGGGTGAGCCGGGCGTAGAGCGCGGAGTACAGCAGAGCGAGCGTGCACCAGGGAAGGACCAGGCTGCCGGCCCACTCGACCGGGTTCTGGGTGAAGGGTACGTACTCCCCGTTGCCGAACAGCGCCAGGACGACGAGACCGGTGAAGAACATCGGCAGCGAGACACCCGCGAGGGCGACGCCCATGGAGAGGCGGTCGAAGAGCGACCCCCGCTTCAGGGCGGAGACCACACCGGCGGCGACACCGGAGACGACCCAGATGACGGCCGCACCGACGGCCATCGACAGCGTGACCGGGATGCGGTCGACGAGCTGCGGCCAGATCTCGGTGTGGGTCTTGAAGGAGTAACCGAAGCACGGTGCATGGCAGGTGACGGGGTCGGGACCGAACTGGTATTCGGCGCCGACGACGATGCCCTTGATGAAGTGCCAGTACTGCAGGTACAAGGGCTGGTCGAGCCCCAGGTTCTTCTTGACCGCGGCGATGACGTCGGGGTCTGGGCTCTTCCCGACGTACTGGGCGGCCATCGAGTCGAGGGTCTGCCCACCGAGGCGGGGGACCAGGAAGAAGATCGCGAACGTGACTGCGCTGACCACCAGCAGCAGCAACACCGCGGCGAATACGCGTCGGATGATGTACGCAGCCACAGCCGTGCGGCGCCGGGCGGGCGAGCGGGGTGACACCCGCCGGCCCGGCGCCTTCACCTGCCTTTCAAGAGATGCTGTCGATGAACAGGTGTTACTTGGTCGAGGTCATCAGCACGTAGTCGTACATGCCGAGGTAGGCGTCAGTGACCGTGACGTTCCCCGCCGAGTCCGGACGGTAGAGCAGGTTCTTGCGGTAGAAGAGCGGGACGACGGAGGCGTTCTCCATGACCTTCTGGTCCACCTCGCCCCACGCCGCGTTGCGCGCCGTGGTGTCGACGGTGCCGATGCCCTTGACGAGGAGCTCGTTGATCCCCTTGTCGTTGAGCTCCATCAGGTTCGTGCCACCGGACGGCTTGATGGCCGAGCCGTTCACGATCTGGTCGAGGAAGCCGAAGCCGGTCGGCCAGTCGGCGCCCCACGCCATCATCATCATGCCCGCGTTGTTCTTGTGGACCCAGGCCGGGACACCCGCGAAGTCGGTGAAGTACTTGTCGGCCGGGAACTGCTTGATGTCCGCCGTGACACCGATCTGCTTCAGGCTGTTCTGGAGCTGGGTGGCCGCGGTGATCTCGTCAGGGCGGTCCGAACGCGCCGTCAGCGTGGTCTTGAAGCCCTTGGGCTGACCGCACTTGGCCAGGTGTTCCTTCGCCTTGGCGACGTCGCCCTTACTGCCCTCGGACGGGTAGAGGTCGAACTTCTTGTAACCGGCGACGGTCGGGGGGATGACCGTGGTGGCCGGGTCACCCTTGACCGAGCCACCGATCGCGTCCACCATGCTCCGCTTGTCGACGACGTACTGCACGGCCTTGCGGCACTCGACGTTGTCGAACGGCTTCACGTTGACGTTCAGCGCCAGGTACTGCAAGGCGCCGGCGTACGGGTTGTCCGTCTTGGCCTTCTCGGCGGCCTTCACGAGGACCTTGGGCTGGGTCTTGGACTGCAGACCGGTGCCTCCGGCGTCAGCCGTGATCACGTCGTTGAGGAGGTGGTCGTCGACCGTGGTGGCGTTGACGTTGAGCTTGAGCTCGATCTTGTCCGGCAGCGCCTTGCGGATCGGGTCCGTCTTCGGGTCCCACTCCGGGTTGCGGACCAGCGTCGCGCCCTTGCTCTCGTCGTAGGCCGAGAACTTGTACGGACCGGAGGAGATCATCTTCTGGACGTAGCTGGCGCCCTTGTCGGCCTTCTGCGGGACCGGAGCGGTCTGCGAGAAGGCGGCGAGGTAGTCCATGTCCGCGAACGGCTTGTTCAGCTTGAAGACGATCGTGTAGTCGTCCGGGGTCTCGATGGACTTGAGGCCCTCAGGGGACTTGTCCTTGTACGGACCCTTGTACTTGTCGCCGCCTTCGAGGTACGCCTTGAAGTAGGTCGGACCGTTCGAGAGGGCCTCCGGCGCGAAGTTGGAGCGCTCGACGGCGTACTTGACGTCCTTCGAGGTGATCTCCGTGCCGTCCTCGAACTTCACGCCCTTGCGGATCGTGTAGGTCCAGGTCTTGGCGTCCGCGCTGGCCTTGCCCAGGCCGGTCGCGAGGTCGGGGACGACCTCCAGGCTCTCCTTGCCGGCGGCCGGCTTGAAGGTCACCAGGGAACGGCCGTACAGGCGGGAGAAGTTCTGCACCCAGCCGTAGTACGTGTTGCCCGGGTCCAGGGAGTCGGGACCACTGGAGTGCTCGAAGGTGACCGTCCCCCCCTTCTTGGCAGTCGGGTTGACGATCGACGTCAGACCGGCGTCGGCCTTGCCCCCGCCGCCGCCCCCCGCTCCGTCGGTGTCCTTGTCACTGCTGCTGCAGGCGGACGCGCCGAGCGCCACTGCAACGGCAACGGCTATGGCCGAAGCTGTCTTTCTGTTTCTCATGCTGAGGAAAGCCCCCTCGATCGAACGGTGCGGCATGGCCGCGATTACTTGCCACGAGGGTCGAGTGCGTCGCGCAGCCCGTCCCCCAGCAGATTGAAGGCCAGCACGGTGATGAAGATCGCCATGCCGGGGATGACCATGAACATCGGGTCGACCTCGTAGAGGTCGACCGCCTGGGTGAGCATTCCGCCCCAGGAGGCCTGCGGCGGCGCGATACCGACGCCGAGGAAGCTGAGGGATGCCTCGAAGAGGATGTTCGTGGGGATCAGGAGCGTCGCGTAGACCAGGATCGGCGCGATCAGGTTCGGCAGCAGTTCCCGGAAGAGGATGAAGGGACCGCGGGCGCCGAGCGACTTCGCGGCCTCGACGAACTCCCGCTCGCGGAGCGACAAGGTCTGGGCGCGGACGATGCGGCCGATGTAGGGCCAGCTGAAGAAGCCGATGACGAAGATCAGAACCGCGATCCGCAGCGTGAGCCCCTGCAGCCCGAACGCCTCTCCCTGCAGGGAGGCCGAGATGGAGATCGCGAAGAGCAGCAGCGGGAACGCCAGGAAGGTGTCCATCAGCCGGCTGATGAAGCTGTCCACCCAGCCGCCGTAGAAGCCCGCGACGACGCCCATGACAACACCGATCACGACCGAGAGCAGCGTGGAACCGACGGCGACCACCAGCGAGACCCAGGAGCCCTCGAGGATGCGCGCCAGGATGTCGCGGCCCGTCTGCGGCTCGACCCCGAACGGGTGGTCCAAGCTGATGCCGCCGAAGTCCCCCTTGGGCGCCAGCAGTACGGGGTCGACCAGGCTCTGGTTGAAGGCGTCGGGATCGAGCCCGAGGAGCGCCTGGAGCGGCTTGGACAGCAGGGCGGTGAGGATCAGCAGCACGACAACGACGCCACCGGCCATAGCGGCCTTGTCCCGCTTGAAGCGGGTCCAGGCGATCCGGCCGAGCGAACGGCCCTCGATCTGCTTGCGCGGGGCGCCTTCCAGCACCGCTTCGGGCTGCACATCCGCCCTGGTGGTCTCGATAGGTGCCGTCATTGCGGTGGAGACCCCTCTCGGCCGACGGTGGCCGGCCCATGACCGCCGCTGTAGCGGCTCGTACAAAACGTGACACACGTGATCGCACACCCCCGAACTGGCCCTGTTTGAAGGAGGGATGCGCGGGGCAGGGAACACCTGCTGTGTGGAGTCTGAAGTCACTTGGCGATCACCCGCCAGACCTGACGGGGAATGTTTGCTCAAACGTGATGCTGTCCAGAGGCTTCCGTTATCCGGACAGCTGTGCCTCGTGAGCGGACCTCTCGGCCCCTAATCCGCCATAGCGGACATGCCGCGCAAGCGCGTTGATGTGGTGGCCAATTGGCCTTCGGCCGTGTCGGCGGCCGACGCCCCGTCAGTACGCCCGGGAGGCCGGGCCGGGGGCCGGCGGGTAGCCGTAACCCGTGGCGGGTGCGGGGGCGTGGGCCTCGCGGTCGTAGAACGGGCGGGAGTTGGCACGGAGCCACATCGCGACCGGGTCGTACTCGTCGGACATCGAGACCGTGGAGACGGGCAGGCCGTCGGGCACCACACCGATCGACTGCTGCATCATCGCGCGCACCGCGTCGACGGACGGCCGGCCGGTGTCGTAGAGGTCGAGCCCGATCGCGAGGTACGGGACGCCGAGCGCGGGCTGCACCCAGGCGCGCCTCAGCGCACGGACCGCGGGGGTGCGATGGGCGTTCTGCGACAGCAGGGCGTAGAACTGCGGGATCTCGATGGCTGGTTCGGACAGCCGCAACGGGCCCGCGGGCATGCGGTCGAGGCCGGTCGCGATACGCCGCAGGTCCAGCCAGGGGATGCCGACGCCGCCACCCGGGGCGTGCGGGTTGAGCCAGATGCCCCAGCGGTCAGGGAAGAGAGAACGGGCGATGTCACGGCCGGTCGTGACCTCGTGGGCCCTGTTCCAGCCGCTCGCGGCGAGCTCCTGGGCCGAGGTCACGCAGGGGGCGTAACCGAGGCCCTCGACGGCCATGTTGCCGTACTGCGCGTAGGGGGAGCCCGCCGTGCCGTGCCAGAGCAGCATCCAGACCTGTCCCCCGGCCAGGGACCTCAGCAGTTCCTCGTACATGTCGAGGCGCCCGGGGGTCACTTGGCGCAGCATGTGCTCGACGTCTCCCCGAGCTCTCTGCTTCGCTTGAGCGGGGGGACCCCCGTGAGCAGGGGATACCCCATCGGCCGCCCCCGTGCCTGACGCACTCACCCTGGGTCCCGCCCCTCTTCGATCCGCTGTTCCGCCGCCCGCGTGCTCCGCGGTGCCGTAACGCCGCTTCCGAGCGCACCGGCCCGGCCATCAAACCAGCTTATGCGCCGCCCCTGACACCGTCCTGACGCCACGTGGCGGAGCGCCACTCCGCACTCAGTACGCCTCGCGCACGTAGAACGGGCGGACCTTGTCCAGCATCCAGTCGCCCACCGGGTCCTGCGCCACGTCGAGCAGGACGAGATTGACCGGCCAGGGCACCTGGACGCGGCCGAGGGCTCGGCCGAGCGCGTCCATCGGGGCGCTCTGCCCGGCGGCGTCGAGGGCGGCGGACTCGACGCCGACGAACAGGACGGGGCTGTCGCCCTCGATGCTGGCCAGGGCCCGGCGGGCGGTGCTCACCACGCCCGTCGCCTGGAACTCGGCGGACACCGCGGCCAGGAAGTCGACCGGGTCCTCCTTCCAGTCCGGCTGGAACAGCCGCACCCGGCCTCCGCTCGCGGAACCGTCCAGCGCGGTGCGGCCGGTCCGGCAGAGCTCCGCGACGGCGGGCGGCGGCAGGGGCAGGCCGACGACGCCCCCGGGGTTCACCGCGATACCGACCTGCGGGGGCAGTCCGCGGGCGAACTCGCGTGCGGGCGCCACCGTGAAGGAGAGGTGCGTTCCGACGCACTGGAGGAACTGCGCCTCGGAGCTGAACACGGGGACGTAGGCGGCGCCGCCGATGTCGACGGTCGGCAGGTCCAGATCGGCGCTGCCGGGCCCGCCGCCGTTCGGTAGGGGCACCCAGACGTGGCTGCGGCCGAGCACCTCGACCAGCCGGCCGCCTGCTCCGGGTATGCCGATGGAGGCGCCGAGCACTTCTTCGAGCTCGTTGGCCGGCCATCCGTTCGACTGATGGGGCGCGGCCTGGGCCGGAATGTCCACGGTGTCTGTGTCCCTTTCTCGCCATGCTGTGCGGCAGAAACCTTAGACCGGGTCGAGCCCCGGATACACGGCCGCGGACGGGAGGGGCACCCGGACCCGACACGGTGTCCAGATTCCGGACAACCAGCCGGTCCGCCGCGAACTGTGCGTATGCGAACGGTGACGCCCAGCCGCCCGAGCCGCACTCGGGCGGCTACTCCCGCGGAAGCCGCGCCTCCGGGAAGGTGATCCGGCCGACGGCCCCTGCGGACTCCCGGTCGAGCAGCACCGCCGAAGCGCACCCCGGCGGCAGCAGTCCGCTCTCGGTGTCGCGTAGCAGCCGCCTCACCGCGCGCCGGTGCCGGGCGAAGGCGTAACCGGAGACCCCGCGCCCGCGCTCCCGCTGCCCTTGCCTCGCCACCCCGGGGGCGACGTCGAGCAGCACGAGGTGGAGTTCGCGGCCCCGGCGCCGGGCCTCACGCGCCAGCCAGCGGCGCACCCATGCCTGCGTACCGCAGTCGTGCACGACCGCGGACGCCCCGGAGCGAAGGGTGCGCCACAGCCCGGCGTAGTGCGCCGCGCGCACCAGGGGGCGGTAGAGCGCGTACGGGAATAATCCGGGCAGAGCCGCCGCCCAGCGGTCCCTGGTGTCCTGGGAGTCGATCGCGTGCTCCCCGACCGCACGCCGGATCAGGGTCGACTTGCCGCTGCCGGGCAGCCCCGAGACCACCACCACGTCGCCGGCGGCGAAGTCCAGACTGCGTGGCCCCTGCCCCTCCGCACCCCGCAGGTCACGCACCACCGGCGCGGGCCCGCCCATCACCTCCCCGGCCGGGACACCCGGCTGCCGGGGCATCACCTCGTGCGTGACCCCCGTGGTCGTCGCGTAGCGCTGCAACCTCATCGCCGTCCCCCTGCCGATTCACCCACTGACCTGCACAAGAAGTGTAAAGAAAAGGTAATGCGGCACAACCGGTCCGGACGTTACGTGTCGCGGTCGGCCGGCTTCGGGCACCCGCACGGACCTGGACGCCCCACTCTCTCCCAATGCGTGCGATGATGACCCCGCCAATTGCATACCGGCCGTTTGAATCCGCGCGGGAGAGTCCCGGTCACCGTGTGCGCCGGGCGCCGAAGGAGCAAGTTCCTCCCTTGAATCTCTCAGGCCCCGTACCGCGTGGATGAGGCAGATCTGAAAAGCGGGCCGCTACGCGGCTCCACCCAAGGTGCAAGCCGAACCCGAAGGACATCACCCTTCAGGACCCTTTCAGGGGGTCTCGGCGAACCTCTCAGGTTCCGATGACAGATGGGGAGGGATCAACCCTCTGTCGTCATGCCCTGGAGCCATGTCCATGAGCACTGCCCCGAGCGCCGCCCCCCGCCTCACCGCCCTCGACGCCCTGCACCGGTCGCTGGGCGCCACCATGACCGACTTCGCGGGCTGGGACATGCCGCTGCGGTACGCCAGCGAGCGCGACGAGCACAACGCCGTACGCACCCGGGCGGGTCTGTTCGACCTGTCGCACATGGGCGAGATCACCGTCACCGGCCCGCAGGCCTCCGCCTTCCTTGCCTACGCGCTGGTCGGTAACATCGCCACCGTCGGGGTGGGCCGGGCCCGCTACACCATGATCGTCGCGGCGGACGGCGGGATCCTTGACGACCTGATCGTCTACCGCCTGGCGGACACCGAGTTCATGGTCGTCGCCAACGCCGGCAACGCCCAGCTGGTCCTGGACACACTCACCGAGCGCGCGGCGGGCTTCGAGACCGAGGTGCGGGACGACCGCGAGGCCTACGCGCTGCTCGCCGTACAGGGGCCCGACTCACCCGCCGTACTGAAGTCGGTCACGGACGCCGACCTGGACGGACTGAAGTACTACGCGGGCCTGCCGGGCACGGTCGCGGGCGTCCCCGCACTCATCGCCCGTACCGGCTACACGGGCGAGGACGGCTTCGAGCTCTTCGTCGCCCCCGAGCACGCCGAGCAGCTGTGGACGGCCCTCACCGAGGCCGGCGCGCCCTACGGCCTGATCCCCTGCGGGCTCTCCTGCCGCGACACGCTCCGCCTGGAAGCGGGCATGCCGCTGTACGGACACGAGCTCACCACGGCGCTGACCCCCTTCGACGCCGGCCTCGGCCGGGTGGTGAAGTTCGAGAAGGAGGGCGACTTCGTCGGCCGTGAGGCGCTGTCCGCCGCGGCCGAGCGCGCGGAGGCCGCCCCGCCCCGCAAGCTCGTGGGCCTGATCGCCGAGGGCCGCCGGGTGCCCCGCGCGGGCTTCTCCGTCATGGCAGGCGGGAAGGTCGTCGGCGAGGTCACCTCCGGTGCCCCGTCGCCCACCCTGGGCAAGCCGATCGCCATGGCCTACGTGGACGCGGCGTACGCCGAACCCGGCACCGAGGGTGTCGGCGTCGACATCCGGGGCACGCACGAGCCCTACGAGGTCGTGGCGCTGCCGTTCTACAAGCGCCGCAAGTGACACGGGCGCGGCGCGTCCACGTGACGCAGTCGTGTCTCACACCGTAAGACCACTGTTCATCAGCACTCCCCCGCGTACAGGAGAATTCAGGTCATGAGCAACCCCCAGCAGCTTCGGTTCAGCAAGGAGCACGAGTGGCTGTCGGCCCTCGAGGACGGCGTGGCCACGGTCGGGATCACCGAGTACGCGGCCAACGCGCTCGGTGACGTCGTCTACGCCCAGCTCCCGGAGGTCGGTGACACGGTGACCGCGGGCGAGACCTGCGGTGAGCTGGAGTCGACCAAGTCGGTCAGCGACCTGTACTCGCCGGTTACCGGCGAGGTGACCGCGGCCAACCAGGACGTCGTGGACGACCCGTCGCTGGTGAACTCCGCCCCCTTCGAGGGCGGCTGGCTGTTCAAGGTGCGCGTCGCGGAGGAGCCGAAGGACCTTCTCTCCGCCGACGAGTACACCGCGTTCTCCGGCAACTGAGACCCCAAGGGACCCACTGATGTCGCTTCTCAACTCCTCCCTGCACGAGCTGGACCCGGACGTCGCCGCCGCCGTCGACGCCGAGCTCCACCGTCAGCAGTCCACCCTCGAGATGATCGCCTCGGAGAACTTCGCTCCGGTGGCCGTCATGGAGGCGCAGGGCTCGGTCCTCACGAACAAGTACGCCGAGGGCTACCCCGGCCGCCGCTACTACGGTGGCTGCGAGCACGTCGACGTGGTCGAGCAGATCGCGATCGACCGCATCAAGGCGCTCTTCGGCGCCGAGGCCGCGAACGTCCAGCCGCACTCGGGTGCGCAGGCCAATGCCGCCGCGATGTTCGCGCTGCTGAAGCCGGGCGACACGATCATGGGTCTCAACCTGGCCCACGGCGGTCACCTGACCCACGGCATGAAGATCAACTTCTCCGGCAAGCTCTATAACGTGGTCCCCTACCACGTCGACGACACCGGAGTCGTGGACATGGCTGAGGTCGAGCGTCTCGCCAAGGAGTCGAAGCCGAAGCTCATCGTGGCCGGCTGGTCCGCCTACCCCCGCCAGCTGGACTTCGCCGCCTTCCGCCGCATCGCGGACGAGGTCGGCGCGTACCTGATGGTCGACATGGCGCACTTCGCGGGCCTCGTGGCCGCGGGTCTGCACCCCAACCCGGTGCCGCACGCCCACGTCGTGACGACGACCACGCACAAGACCCTCGGCGGTCCGCGCGGTGGCGTCATCCTGTCGACGCAGGAGCTCGCCAAGAAGATCAACTCGGCGGTCTTCCCCGGTCAGCAGGGTGGTCCGCTGGAACACGTGATCGCGGCCAAGGCCGTCTCGTTCAAGGTCGCGGCGACCGAGGAGTTCAAGGAGCGCCAGCAGCGCACCCTGGACGGCGCCCGTATCCTGGCCGAGCGCCTGGTCCAGCCGGACGTCACCGAGGTGGGCGTCTCCGTGCTCTCCGGCGGCACGGACGTCCACCTGGTCCTGGTCGACCTGCGCAACTCCGAGCTGGACGGTCAGCAGGCCGAGGACCGGCTCCACGAGCTGGGCATCACGGTCAACCGCAACGCCATCCCGAACGACCCGCGGCCCCCGATGGTCACCTCGGGCCTGCGGATCGGCACCCCGGCCCTGGCCACCCGCGGCTTCCAGGCCGAGGACTTCACCGAGGTCGCGGAGATCATCGCCGCAGCGCTGAAGCCCGCCTTCGACGCCGAGGCGCTGAAGGCGCGCGTGACCGCGCTGGCGGAGAAGTTCCCGCTGTACGCCGGCCTCAAGTAGGACACCCGCAATTTGCACGCAGGGTGGGGGCACCGCGCACACTGAAGAGTGAGCG
>NZ_JBHVCT010000101.1:0-20530 GCF_042803195.1 Streptomyces sp. NPDC057428 | reverse complement strand
GCTTCCGCAACCGCACCAACCAGCGACTCCGGTCACGCTGTGCGACTACACGGCGGAGCCGACGAGAGCCGCACCCCCACTAACTTCGAAGACCCTTCATTCGTTCACCCCGAAAATATCGGCAGGCTCACAGTGGATCTGGACCTGGACTCAAATGCCGGACGGGGTGCGGTATTCCCGCTTGCCCGCCCGGTGCGTCCGGTGTGCCGTCCCATGCAGCAGCCCGCCGGTACACCAGACAACTGGCGTGCCGACGGGCTGAGGTGGGGGCGTGCGGCGCGGTGCCGGTCCTACGCGTTCGTGGCGCTCTACCGGTGGACCGCGGTGATGGACCCGTGGCCACCTGCCCTGTTGTTGGCGGCGTCGGCCTCCCGCCGGGTGGGGTACTCGCGCGTGACCCCGTTGGGGAGGACCAGTCGGTAGACGGTCACGGAACGGCCGGCGCGTCCGCAGTTGCATGGTGCCATGATCTTCCTCCTGCCGTCGGCCGCTTGGGCGGCCGGTCAAAGGGGCCGGAGAAATGCCGTGAGGGAAAGGGGAGTTCGGCCCGTACCCTCCATTTTCCCGGGGGTTGTCGCAGCGACACTTGTCACCGTCTATTCATATGAAATTACCGACGATGGCGATGATCGGCGCGTCATTCGGATCAGTCGAGCCAGTTGCCGGCAAGACCCGCCAGATAGGAAAGGGTCAGCACCGTGGCGCCCACCTGATACCAGGTCTCATCGCCGGCCCAGTAGGCGAGCGGGGTGACGGCGCCTGCGACCCACACGCTGACGCACCATCCACAGCTGACCAGGTAAGCCGGCTGGGAATCGTCGCCGAAACGGCCGGCGATCCGGGAGCGGAATCCCGCGGCGAGGACGTCCTTCGTGAGGAATCGCGTGACGCGACATACGGTGCCGAGCGACAGGAGGAAAACCAGTGCACTCATGGGAATCATCGTAGGGTTTCCCCTTCCCGGCCCTCCCGCTTTTCCCTCAATCCGGCCGTCCGGACCTCAGGTACCGCCGGGGCGGCCAGGCCTGACTCCTGTGCAGAGAGAGCGCGTTGGGCCCGGTTGCGGGCGTGGATCTTGGTCATGTCCCGGTTCGTGTGGGCCTTCGCGGTCAGCGGGCCGGACCACGTCGATGCACGGGTCATTGCCAAGCGCCTGGCGGCCTGGCTCCCCGTTTCCTGACGCTCGACGGCAGGGGGGTCCTCGGCGTCAACGCGCGCACGCCTCTGTTGTGCAGGGGTAAGGGGCGCGCAGTATTGGCTGCGCGTCCCGCTCCGTAGGTGTGCTGGGGTTGGAGCGACCCCGGGCTCCTGCCCCTGTCGCTTCAAGGCTTGTCCCGCGCTCGGCGGCCGTGGGGTCCGCACTGCGTCGAACTGGTGATACGACGCCACGGGCCGGGTCGCCGGCGCACAGCCTTGCCGGTCCGGGGTCTCCGGGCCGTCAGACGCTGGTCCAGACGTCGATGAAGGCTTTGCGCCCAGCGGGGTCGTCCGACCTGCTGTCTGCGTGCAGGATGCGCCAGGCGGTGAGCTCGAGATCTCGGAGCCACAGTTCTCCGATGACCTGGGTCTTGAGGTCGGGGAGGTGGTCGGACTCGGCGAGGGCTTGACCGATTACCTCCCCGGCCGCAATGCGCTGGGGCGGCGTCATCTCGTCCACGGCCGAGAGGATCTGCCGGGCCAGGTCGGTTCCTCCTCCAGCCAGGGAACGCAGTACGGGCGCCTTGATGTTGACGGGGAGCAGGTACGCGGTGCCCGAGGACCTCCACAGGTCCGACCAGAAGCGCTCTCCTGCCTTGGTGGGGGCAGGTAGTGCGGCCAGCAGGCCGAGGAGATGGCTGGTGGCCGCATAGCCGTCGGAGTGGGCAGCTGCGAGGACTGCGATGCCGACGACGCCCTCCATGTCGAGGCTGCCGGCGTCGAGATGCGGAGTCAGGCCCAATTGGTGTTCCAACTGGCGTGCGAGGGTGCTGGATACGTGGGTGCGGACCTCAGGAAGCATCGGCGATCCTTGCGTAGGCGGGCGGATGTGCCCGTTCGGGAGCCCTGATCGTTCCCATGGCCAGCCGATCTACTCGGCTTCGGCGGACTCGATCGACGGCAGGATGAACAGGGGCCGTGGTTCACGTGCCGCCCAGGGCGGTGCAGGTGAGGGCGCTCACCCGGCTGCCGCTTTGGTGGAGCGAGCGGCGCGCGTCGCCGAAGTCGTCGGCCGAGCTGGTGGGTCACCGCCGTGGTGCGGGTCTTGGTGACGAGTTCCGAGGCGACCAGGACCCGCGTGCCGACGGCCCTGGCGCGACTGTCGGCTGCCCGAGGCTCGTGGCCCGTCCGGCGACACGCATGCTGCACGGCGGCCCGTCTGCTGAGCCTGTCCGGCCGGCGCCGACTCGGCCAGGAGGCCCGGTGGCCCCCAGCTGAGACGACCCGCACGCTCCTTCAGTGGCCCAGGTGGACTGTCTTACTGCCCCACACACGGAAATCTGTGTCGGCTGCGGTAGACATTGAGGGGTGGTGTGGTTATGGTTTCTCTCGTAGCTCAGAGGGACGGCAGGGTCTGGCAGACATGAACTGCCGGGCCGAAGTGTTTGGTTGCAGTTCGCACGGCAGTGCGGTGGTGGAGTTCCGAAGCCAGGGTTGTTGAGGACGGCGACGGGGCTGACCCCGGACTGGGTGGCCCGCAGTGATCAGGGGCCGCCGTAAGCAGTACCGCAGCAGTTCACGTAGTGGCTGGCAGTACCCCGGTGAAGGCGTCGGCTACGGGCGCGCGCACCGGGAGGTTCGGCAGTGGGGTTCCAAGCCGGAGCGGACGCAGGACGGGCGACGGGGCTGGCTGCCGGAGTGGCGCTGTGAGAGGCCACCAGAGGTACGTAGTAGTTGATCCAGAGGGAAGAACGGAGGAGTTGAGCGCCATCAGGATCGCCCGGGCGGAGTATGAGGGCCCGGGTACCGCAGGACATCGATAGTGAGGTGGTCTCCGGTCAAGCAACCGCGATCCCCGCAACCCCCGGATCTCTTCCCGGCGGGTATGCGGAAACAGAGAGCCGGCGAAGCCGATCAAGGCCGGCTGATGGTGTAGCAGTTCCTTCGGGGCCCTGGTGTCAATGGCACCAGGGCCCCTCCGACGCGATGCTCAACACCACCCAGGGCTTCCTCCGGGCCATCGGTGAGGCCCGCCTCGTCACGCCGCTGCGCTCCGAGGGCGGTCACCGCCGCTACTCCCGCTACCAGCTCCGCATCGCTGCCCGTGCCCGTGCACTCGTCGACAACGGGACCCCGATCGAGACCGCGTGCCGCATCGTCATCCTCGAGGACCAGCTCGAAGAGGCCCAGCGCATCAACGCCGAACACCACCGCACTGCCAAGCCTGCCGGTTTCGCCACCTGTCGGCTGAAGTGGCCCATACCGGTCGGTGTGCGCCCACATGCCGGGAGCACGCTCGACTGCCATGTCCCGCACTGACGGAGTATGCAGGTACCTCGTGTCCATGCCGGCTCTCGTGCTTCGACAGCCTGCCCACGCCCGGCTGCGTGATCTGTGGCCCGATGTCAATGCGGTGAAGCGCCAAGGCTGTAGCGCCGAGGGCAGTGAACCGGACGCGTACGCGTGGCGGCCGGTGCATGGGTTGCTGGGTTCACGTCCGGCCGAGCGGCCGCTGTCCTCGAGCCGTGAAGAGTGATCGCTCTTCCTGCAACGCTGTGCTCCGGGTGGATCAATATCTATGGCCGCGGGGTCAGGGTTCAACGCGCCGTGCTGGGAGTGTTTATACCGCAGCGAAGGCGATGGAATTATTCGCCTTACACGGGCCATTGCGGCGTGCTACTGTCGATCGCAGTTGCAGTTGTGGTTCCCAAAACTTCAAGTCTCCCCGTAGGCATTTTCGGCATTCGGCCAGGGGAAGCTTCATTGTATTTCCGGTTTTTCCTCCGGGCGGGGCATCATCGCAGCGTCCCGGCATCCGTGCCTTACGGGTCCGGCGTACTGCCCCCAAAGGAGATGTGACATGGCGTCAGGTACCGTGAAGTGGTTCAACGCGGCCAAGGGTTTCGGCTTCATCGAGCAGGACGGTGGCGGCGCTGACGTGTTCGCCCACTTCTCGAACATCGCCGCCCAGGGTTTCCGCGAGCTGCTCGAAGGCCAGAAGGTCACCTTCGACATCGCACCGGGTCAGAAGGGCCCGACGGCCGAGAACATCGTTCCCGCCTGACACTGATCCGTACTTCGTAGCTGGGGCCCGCATCCTTCGGGGTGCGGGCCCCAGCTACGGGCATTCTTCCGGAGTGGTGCCGACTGCGGCAGAACCTCCGCCGGCGGGGAAATATCGCCGCCCGCTCCTGTGATCCCCCGCCTCGTCGGCGTACGGAATTCTTCGTCCGCGCGACGTCACCCATTCCGCATTCTGCTCGGCCCGTTCTTGTGATTCCCCGCGCTGTTTTTCTGCTGCGGGAATTCCTTGATACGTGCCGTATCAAGGAAGGTTCTGAATGAACCCCACACGCACGAACAATCGCTCTTCCCGCAACCGCGCCGCCGACTCCGGTCGGGGCAGCCGCTTCGACTCGGCCGCCCCGGCCCGTTCCGCTGCCCCGGCGCGTTCCGGCGGTCCGGGCCGCTCGGGCGGCCAGAGGCGGCGGCCTGCCCTCGTACAGGGCGAGTTCGCCCTGCCGGTCACGGTCACTCCCGCGCTGCCCGCGGTCGAAGCGTTCGCCGACCTCGACATGCCGGGGCAGCTGATGGCCGCGCTGACCGCGCAGGGCGTGAGCGTCCCGTTCCCGATCCAGGGTGCGACCCTGCCCAACACACTCGCGGGCCGCGACGCCCTGGGACGCGGACGCACCGGCTCCGGCAAGACCCTCGCTTTCGGCCTGGCTCTGCTGGCCCGCACCGCCGGTCAGCGTGCCGAGCCCCGCCAGCCACTGGCCTTGGTCCTCGTGCCGACGCGCGAGCTGGCCCAGCAGGTGACCGATGCGCTGGCGCCCTACGCCCGCTCGGTGAGGCTGCGCCTGGCCACCGTCGTCGGCGGAATGCCGATCGGGAGGCAGGCCAACGCGCTGCGAGGTGGCGCCGAGGTTGTCGTGGCGACGCCGGGCCGGCTCAAGGACCTCATCGATCGCGGTGACTGCCGGCTCGACCAGGTCGCGATCACCGTCCTGGACGAAGCCGACCAGATGGCCGACATGGGCTTCATGCCCCAGGTCACCGCGCTCTTGGACCAGGTCCGCCCCGGGGGTCAGCGGATGCTGTTCTCCGCCACGCTCGACCGCAACGTCGACCGCCTGGTCCGCCGCTACCTCAGCGACCCGGTCGTCCACTCCGTCGACCCGTCCGCGGGTGCGGTCACGACGATGGAGCACCACGTTCTGCACGTTCACGGTACCGACAAGCACCGGGCGACGACCGAGATCGCGGCGCGCGAGGGCAGGGTGATCATGTTCCTGGACACCAAGCGGGCTGTGGACAAGCTCACCGACCACCTGCTGGCCAGCGGGGTGCGGGCCGCCGCCCTGCACGGCGGTAAGGCGCAGTCGCAGCGCACCCGGACCCTGACCCAGTTCAAGACCGGGCACGTCACCGTGCTCGTGGCCACGAACGTCGCCGCCCGCGGTATCCACGTCGACAACCTCGACCTCGTCGTCAACGTCGACCCGCCGACCGACCACAAGGACTACCTCCACCGCGGCGGCCGAACCGCACGAGCGGGGGAGTCCGGCAGCGTCGTCACCCTGGTCACCCCCAGCCAGCGCCGGGACATGACCCGCCTCATGACCGCCGCCGGTATCGTGCCCCAGACCACCCAGGTCCGCTCCGGCGAGGAGGCACTCGGCCGGATCACCGGTGCCCGGACGCCCTCCGGTATTCCGGTGACGATCACCGCGCCGGTGGTCGAGCGACGCCGGCGCAGCGCGCCCTCGCGCGGTCGTCGCAGCCCCGCCTCGGCAGCCCGTCGTGTGACCGCGCACCAGTCCTCCTTCGATGCGGCGGCCTGAGAACTCCGTGATCCGGAAGCTCACCCATCTCTGCAGGAGGCACCTTTTGACGCTGGTTCAGATGCAGTCCCGCTCCGCCGCTGCCACCGCCGTCGGCAGGACGGTGGCCGACGCGATGGACACCGCCGGGCCGCAGGTCTGCGACGACATGACCGTCGAGGTGGCCCTGTCCGTCATGGCCAGTGCCCGTACTCGGCACCTGCTCGTCTGCGACGACAGCGGCCTGTGCATCGGCCTGGTCACCCAGGACCAGCTCACAGCAGCCCATGACCGCTCCGCGCACTCCGACAGGGTCCAGTTGCGGGACGTCCTGGGCGACTGCGGACCGTTCACCTCGCCCGTGGCAACCATGGCCGAGGCCGCGCACATGATGCGCTACAGCCATGTCGATGCCCTGCCTGTGGTCGACGAGCACGGCAGCGGTCTGGGCGTCCTCGCACTTGCCCGCTGAGCGGTCTCCACCAGGCCGAGGCAACTCCCTTCTTCGTTCATCCCTGTGAGGCATCACGCGCCGCGTCATCGCGAATCCGGCGTGTCTCCCTCAAGGACCTCCGCCCGTGCCGCTGCCACCGCGGCGCACGGGCGTGCCGTGCGTCAGGGCCGGACCAGTACCTTCAGCGCCTCGCGGTCGTTCATCGCGCGGTAACCCTCCGCGATGTCCTCCAGTCCGATCGTGCGGTCGAACACCCGGCCGGGCCGGATCGAGCCGTCGAGGATGTGCGGCATCAGTTCCTCGATGTAGGCGCGGGCCGGGGCCACGCCGCCGGTGAGGGTGATGTTTCGCAGGAAGTCGGGAAAGCCGAAGGGAACGTCGGTGAACTGCGGGGCGCCGACCCGGCTGATCGTGCCGCCGGCGCGGACCACCCCGAAGCTCTGGACGATCGCGTCCCTCGGCCCCACGCATTCGAGGACCTTGTGTGTGCCCTCTCCGTCGGTCAGGTCACGCACACGGGCGACTCCCTCCCTGCCTCGCTCGGCGACCACGTTCGTGGCGCCGAAGTCGCGTCCTAGGTCGGTGCGTACGGTGTGGCGGCCCATGAGGATGATCCGCTCGGCGCCCAGCAGCCTGGCCGAGATCACGGCGGACAGGCCGACCGCGCCGTCCCCGACGACGGTGACAGTGTCGCCGGACTCGACACCGGCGGTGCGGGCCGCGTGGTAGCCGGTGCTCAGCACGTCGGACAGGGTCAGGAGGTCCGGCAGCAGCTCGGAGTCCTCCCCGACCGGCAGCCTGACCAGCGTGCCGTCGGCGTACGGGATTCTGGCGGCCTGGCCCTGGCCGCCGTCCACGCCGTTCACACCCCAGGTTCCGCCGTGCACGCACGAGGTCTGCAGGCCCTCGCGGCAGTACGCGCAGGTGTTGTCGGAGTAGACGAACGGAGCCACTACCAGGTCCCCTGGCCGCACGGTGCGCACCGCTCGTCTCCGAGGACCGGACGCTGGCGACGCTCGCCGACGAGGAGGGCTTCACCGGACGCGGCCAGCAGGCGTACGCCACCCGCGCGGCGATCGAACGCTCGTCCGCACAGCTGGCCGCGGCCGGGGCCGGGGTGCGGCTGAAGGCCGACGAATCGGTGGGGGTGCTGCTGCCGAAGGAGGACGGTTCGTACGGCGAGCCCCTCTTCCGGGTGGAGCCCGAGTTCCTGACGTCGTCCGGCGGTCCTGAGCACGCCTTCACCCGGGACTTCGCCCGGATGGCGGCCGGTTCGGCGACCGCGCCCCTGTCGCACATCGCGTTCCGCGGCCCCGGCGGCGTCGTCGCCACGGCACCGGTGAACGGGATGCACGGCCGGGAGGTCACCGGAACCCACCACCTGGCCCACGCACTGGCGGACGTCGCCCGGGGCACGGGCGACGCCACCGGCGTCACCCCACGCTGGGCAGCGCGCCGTACGGCGCAGGACCAGCGCTTCACCGGCGGTGTGGTGGGCGCCCCCACCCCGGGCGAGCCGTACGGCCGTGCCCTGAGCTACGAACCGAAGGACAACCCGCTCAGGCCCAGGCTGGCCATCGCCGCACGGCGCATCGGGGTCAACGAGTACGCGTGGGCGGGAGTCGGCGAGGGCTACCTCATCCAGTCGATCAGCACCACGAACGACGGCGGCGCGCAGCTGTTCACGCACAACCACGCCAGACCCGGCGACCCGGTGGGCCCGCACGCCCCGTACCACTTCGCGCAGGTCGTGCTGGCCGGCGAGGACGGCACCCACCAGATCACCCTGGAGAACGAGACCCACTCCCGGAGCGAGATCGCGACCGAGGTCCTCGACGACGTCATCGACGAGAACCTCGACCGCTACGGCGAGGACGAACTCACCGCGCTGGCCGCCGCAGCCGAGGAGCGCCTCGACACGGCCCGGCGCGACGGTGCCGACGAGGCGGAAACCGCGCGGCTGGAGGGCTTCGCGAAGGCGGCCAGGTCCCTGGCAGACGTCCATCAGGCGCAGCAACTGCCCTGGTACTTCGACGAGGACCGCCCCGAGCACGCCCTGGCGCTGCGTGAGGTGGCCGAGGCGCGCTCCCGGGCCAGGGAGCTGATCCGGGCCGCCGCGCCGGTGATGGAGAGCAAGGACCTGTGGTTCTTCCGGGCCTACAGCAAGCGGCCGGGTGAGTCGGCGCACGAGGTCAACGCGGCTCTGCTGTCCGAGCGTTCGCCGGCTGTCGCCAACCCGTTGACGACAGTGGTGCTGCATGGCCACACGCCACGCCGCCACCAGCACACGATCCGCTTCGAGGAGAAGGAGCACGACGCCCCCGCCGACGCGGACGACACGCTCGACGGCCTGGCACTCGCGCTGGCGCGCGCGGGTCTGTGGAACCGTGCCCACGGGCTGCCGATGCCCTCCATCAACGTCACCGGGCACGGCAACCGCTCGCAGGCGAGCGGCCAGGCGCGGGCAGACGCCGTCGCCAAGGCACTCGGGGCCCGGCTCGCCCAGGTCCTGACCACCTTCCAGACCGGTACGGCTGGGCCGCGCGTCGGCGTGCGCGACTTCGGCCTCACCAAGTCCGCGAAGCGGGTGCGCAGCGCCACCGACCCGGCCGGGGGCGCGTGGTGACGATCGAGGTCGACGACCACCGCCTGGTCCCGCCGGCGCCGTCGGGCAGCAGCACGCCGTCCGGCGCGCACACCCCGTCCGGGGAACCCACCGTCGAGTCCACGACCGCCGAGTCGGCGGCGTCCGGACCCGGAACGTCCGGACCCGGGACGACGACCGGGCCGGCGGTGATCCGGCCCGCGACCTCCGGGTCCGCTTCCGAACGCGAGAGGCCCCGTCCGCCGGGCCGATCCGCGCAGCCGAGCCCCGAGCGGAGGAACAGCGACGCGCCTCCGTGGGTCCTGGCACGCATTCGCTACGCCGAGGAGTCGGTCGCCTTCGACAAGAGGCTGGGCGAGTACCTGGCCGAGAACGAGGCGGTCACCGCCGAGTTCCGCAAGATGGCGAGTGCCGCGTGGGCGGCGACCCGCCAGCGGCACCCGAGTGCTCTGGCGACCTTCGGCGACACCAGCAAGTTCAAGGCCGGTGTCGTCGGCAGGTCCCGCGAGGCGCTCCAGCGGGTGGTGCGCAGCGGGAACCTGCGTGAACTCGTGGCGTTCCTGTACGAGGGCATCTCCAGCGACCTCGTGCCGGAGATGCTCGGCGGCGCCGAGGAACAGCATCCGGAGATCGCCGCGGAGCGGCCGAGCCGGCGGCAGCGGGAGGCTTACGCCGACTTCATGCGGCGCGCCATGGAGATCCAGGCGTCGGACGACCTGACCACCGCGGAGAAGGAGGCCGCGGTCGAGGACCTGCAGGCTTCGGTGGTGACCCGGGCACGTCCGGACGCCGTACGTCCGCCACTGAGCGAGGCGGAGCGCCGGTTCGCGGTCAACGACGCCGGACTGACCTGGATGCCCGCCACGTCGGTGTACGACATCCCCATGAGCGCCGAATTCCAGGGGAGTTCCGAGGACTCGGGCGGTCTGGTGGCCACGGGCACCGCCGGCTCGACGTACCGCTTCATGCTGCACGCCGCCCGGATGCGGGAGCACTGGGGCCTCGACCTGGACCTCGGTCTGATCCGGGCCGGGATGATGGCGATCTCGCTGACCGTGGGCCACCACACCGTCCACGAGGTGATGCGTGGCGCGCAGCTGGCCCTGAACGACGTACCCGGGCACGACCCGGCCCTGGACTACACGGACAACTGGGACCGCTACTGGGACATCTATCCGCTCGACGAGCAGGAGCTGCGGGAGAACGTCGCCCGGGACGGGCTCTTCCCGGACGAGCACGCCCAGGCCCTGCTCGACGAACTCAACCCACCGGACGCAACGCGCACCGGTGCGCGTGAGGCCGGTGAAGACGGCAGCTTCGTACGTCCGCACCGTCCTGGCAACGTCAGGCCCGTCGCCGCCGGACCGGACCGCCCGCTGCCGCAGATGCCGACCACGCCGGACATACCCGCGACGGGCCCGGACACCGCGGCTGCGGACCTCGCCGTCGCCTGGAGGGCCCACGCACGGGCGCTCACCGCGCTCGGTGAGGCCGCAGCCGAAGCCGCCGCGAGTGAGCGCAACAGCGGTGGCGGGACGCCCGGCGCCTGGGCCGGGACCGACGAGGCGCGCCGGTTGCTGGAGGACGCCGAGGCCCGGCTGTTGACCCTCGGTGTCGCGCTCGACGAGGCGCGGGGGAGGGCAACGGCCGCGACCGGCCGGGGCGACCGCCCCGGCGCGGACGAAGCGGCTCCCGTCGTACCGAGGGACGCCGCCCGCCGCCGGTGGATCGCGGGGCAGGTGACCGAGGCCGACCTGCCGCTCACACCTCCCGTGCCCACCGCGGGCGAGACCGTCGGCATGGCGGAGCTGGACGCCGCGGGCGTCACCCCCACCCACGGACAGCGGACCGAGATGGTGCTGCGCGGCGACGGCCGGCTGCCCTCGGGCGCGCTGTCACCGCTGGACCAGGTCCGGGTGCGGATGGCGGGCACCGGCACCTGGACGGACACCCTGGACATGGTCGCCGCGAACACGTCGCGGCGCCTGTGGTCGCAGGCGTACGCCGAATTCGCCGGTGCGGCACCCGAGGGCGCGGACGGCACGGACCTCACCCGTGCCTGGGCCGCCGCCGTCCTCCTGGTGCTTCCGGCGGAGCCGCACGCGGTGCTCGCCGACTCCCGGTACGCCGATGACGGGTTCCGCCGCTCGGTGCGCCAGGTCGCCGGGCACCTGCTCGACGCGGGAACCGGCAACGGGCCGGTGCCGGCGTCCGCCGCAGAGCTGGCCGACACCCTCCGATCCGGCCTTGGCCTGCGGCAGCGCTGGAGCACTTCAGCCCCCTCGACCAGATGACGCTGTTCGTGCACTACAACCCCGCCACGGGCACCAACTCCGCCAAACTGCCACTGGAGGACCCGGGCCCCAAGGACAAGGCGCACCTGCTGGGCGGCGGTGGCGGGCGCTCTCGTCCCAGACGGCTTCCACCAGCCGGAAGACGGGAAGCACGCGCTGCGGCTCCAGGAGCAAGGTGACCAGCACTCTTTCGTGTACGGGGCCACCCACCCGGACTCGTTCCTGTCCGTCCCAGCATTCGAACGAGCCCAGAATCCGGAACCGGACTCCGTGTGCCCCTATGTCCTCGCTCATGAAAAGCGTCCCTCCGGAGGGCCCCTGAGCTGCTGCTGCCACCCCACGGACACCGACGCGCTTCAGTCATGTCGGTCCCGCACGTCACATCAGGGCTCTTCGGCGGGCGGCAGGACTGCCCTCCGTCCCGTTGCTCCGAATTCTCGCCATCGCAAGAAGACCGATATGCCTTCCACACATACTCGCCGTCCCGATTCCCCGGCCGGAAGACGACAGCTCGATGGCGCCTTGTACGGCTGTCCCGCTGTTCGGTTGGGTGGGCCGCGAGGCGTAGTGTCCCCGACCGGAGGCCGGCGGCACGGCCGTACGAGGTGTGCCGAGGCTCCGCAGCGCGAAGTGGTTGAACCGTGTGGAGTGCGACGGGAACTTCTGGAAAGGCGTCACGCGTGACTGAGATTCCGGCCGATGCCGTCTGCATCGGCGAAAGCATGGCCATGCTCGTCCCAGAGGACGCGAACCCCATCACAGCCGACTCGCGTTTCGTGCTGCGCGTCGGAGGCGCGGAGTCGAACGTGGCGGTGTCCCTCGCGCGGCTGGGCCATCGCTCACGGTGGGTGAGTGCCCTGGGCGCCGACCCCTTCGGCCGCATCGTTCTCGACGAACTCGACGGGGCCGGTGTCGACACCTCGTACGTCGTCACGGACGAGGGTGCGCCGACAGGTATCTACGCCAAGGACCCGCACGGGCGCTCGACACGGGTCCACTACTACCGCCGGGGGTCGGCCGCCTCGCGTCTGGACGTGACGAGTATCGACCCGTCGGCGGCGCACGGGGCCCGCTTGGTGCACCTCAGCGGGACAATGCCCGCCCTCAGCGAGTCCTGCCTGCGGCTCACCCACGCCGTTGTCGGCGACCGGGTACTCGGGCCCGCGGCCGTCAGCTTCGACGTGAACTACCGCCCCGGGCTCTGGTCCGTCGCCGAGGCGGCGGGAGAGCTCGCCGCGATCGCGCGGCGGGCCGACATCGTCTTCGTCGGCCGCGACGAGGCTGCCGCCCTGTGGGGCACCGACAGGGCGGAGGAGGTCCGGGAGTTGCTGCCTGAGCCCACGGTCCTCGTCGTGAAGGACGGCGCGACCGGTGCGAGCGTCCACGGCCAGGGCGGGAGGGCGTGGGCGGACGCCCTGAGCGTTCCGGTCGTCGAGACCGTCGGTGCGGGTGACGCCTTCGCCGCGGGGTGGCTGAGCGGCTGGCTGCGCGGCCTCGGCCCCGAGCGTTCGCTGCGGCTCGGCCACCTGGTGGCCTCGCGGGCCGTGCAGATCGTCGGCGACTGCCCCGTCCTCCCCCAACGGGGCGACATAGACAGGTATCTGCGCCACGACGAGGAGCGGGCATGAACCCGACGGAACCCTTCGACGAGCTCTTCGCCGACGTCCGGGTCATGGGAATCTTCCGTGGGTCGTCCCCGCGCGAGACGGTCGGGCTGTGCCACGCGGCCTGGGACGCGGGCGTGAGCGCCGTCGAGGTACCGGTGCAGACGGAGCATGCGTTCGATGCACTCGCCGCAGCGGTCGCGGCGGGCCGTGAGCGTGGCCGGACGGTGGGCGCGGGGACGGTGCGCTTCCCCGAGCAGCTGGGCCGGGCCGTGGAGCTCGGGGCGCAGTTCACGGTCGCCCCGGGCCTCGACCTCGGTATCGTCCGGCTTTCCCAGGAGATCGGGGTTCCGCACCTGCCGGGCGTCGCGACGTCGACCGACATCGACACCGCGCTGAAGGCGGGGCTCACGTGGCTCAAGGCGTTCCCGGCCTCGGTGCTCGGTGCGGAGTGGGTGCGTGCGCAGCTCGCCCCCTTCCCGCAGGCGCGTCTCGTCGCGACAGGCGGGATGGGGGCGACGAACGCACAGGACTTCCTCGACGCGGGCTGCCGCGCTGTCGCGATCGGTTCGGCGTTCGGCGACCCGGCACAGCTCACGAGGCTGGTGGAGGAGGGGCTGCTCCCCGCTGTCGGCAGCCGTACGTGAGCCCGCTCGGGGCCGGCACCCGCGGCCTCGGGCCGGCGTTCCGGGTCGCCGGTCAGGCCGAGGGGTGTGGCGATCGTCCGCTGGACGGACCGCCGGGGCAGCCGGACACGGCGGCCCCGCCCCGTTGTGCCGCGGGACCAGGCGCGCCGCTGCGATCATGAACCCTGGAGCCCGCAGGGGGTTCGGTGTCCGAGGAGCCGGCCCGGCCGGTCGGCGCCCCGGTTGCGCGAGCGGGTATGCCTACCCCGTACCGTTCCCGCCGCACCAGCTTTCACCTTCCCCTGGAGTTTTCTTGACCAGCGACATCACCACCTGCGACGCCCTCGACGTACCCGCGATCCGCGCCTGTTTCCCCGCGTTGAAGGCGGGCACGGCGCGCTTCGACGCCCCGGGCGGCACCCAGACGCCCCAGCAGGTGATCGACGCGATCTCCGAGACCCTGTCCCGTCCTCTCGCCAACCGCGGAGGCCTGACGGAGGGTGGGCGAAACGCCGAGGCGACCGTCATCGGCGCCCGGCGGGCGCTGGCCGACCTGCTCGGCGTGGAGGCGGGCGCGGTGGTGTTCGGGCGCAGTGCCACGCAGCTCGTGTACGACCTGTCGCGCACCCTGGCCAAGGGCTGGGGGCCGGGCGACGAGGTGGTCGTGTCCCGCCTCGACCACGACTCGAACGTGCGGCCCTGGGTACAGGCCGCCGAATCCGCGGGGGCGACGGTCCGGT
The DNA here is from genome assembly GCF_042803195.1 of Streptomyces sp. NPDC057428. Taxonomy (NCBI): domain Bacteria; kingdom Bacillati; phylum Actinomycetota; class Actinomycetes; order Kitasatosporales; family Streptomycetaceae; genus Streptomyces; species Streptomyces sp. NPDC057428. The sequence continues at coordinate 6,247 of NZ_JBHVCT010000101.1, read as the reverse complement.
GGGCCGACTTCGACCCGGCCTCCGGGGAGCTGGAGGCGGGACACGTCGAAGCGGTGCTGTCGGGGCGTACCCGGCTCGTCGCCGTCACCGCCGCCTCCAACCTCATCGGTACATGCCCCGACATCCCGGCCCTGGCGGAACTGGTGCACCGGACGGGTGCGCTGTTCCATGTCGACGCCGTGCACTACGCCTCGCACGTGTCTGTCGACCTGGACGCACTCGGAGCGGACACCCTGGTCTGCTCGCCGTACAAGTTCCTCGGACCGCACCTCGGCGTGCTGACGGGGCGGCCGGAGCTGCTGGAGAGTCTGCGTCCGGACAAGCTGGTGCCTTCCAGCGACGCCGTACCCGAGCGCTTCGAGCTGGGCACGCTGCCCTACGAACTGCTGGCCGGCGCCACCGCCGCCGTTGACTTCCTCGCGGGCCTGGCCTCCGGCGGTGGCAGCCGACGCGAGGACCTGCGCCGCGCGTTCACGGCGCTCGCCTCGCACGAGGACCGGTTGCGTGAGCGCATCGAGGGCGGCCTGGCGGAGCTGGGCGGTGTCACGGTGTACTCGCGAGCCGCGCGGCGCACCCCGACCACGTTGTTCACGGTCGACGGGAAGACCCCGGCGGAGGTGTCCTGGCAGCTTGCCGAGCGGGATGTGGAGGCGCCTGCCGGCTCGTTCTACGCAGTGGAGACGTCCCGGCGTCTAGGTCTCGGTGAGGGCGGCGGCGTGCGGGTCGGCCTCGCGCCCTATACCAGCGACGAGGACGTCGACCGGCTGCTGAACGCCCTCGACGTGCCCCACTCCTGATCCCTCGCGAGGCGTCGGCGCCGTCGCGCGCACGGACGCACCGTGCGCGCCGCACGGCCCAGCAGCCGGGTGTTCTCTCGAAGATCTCCTAAGCCCGCCGGTAGGAGAGCCGGGCACTGCCGGTCTCCCGGCACACATCGAGGGTCGGCGTCCCGGCCGGGGCCTTGCGGTCGGCGAGGAACGGGCCGCGGGTCCGGCGGGCGATCCGGGTGCGCGCGCCCCTTGCCAGGTAGAGAAGAGGGCGTTGGCAGGTGTCGACGGACGAGGTCAGGCAGCTGCGCGCCGTATGTGCAGATGACCATCGAGAGGGTACGAGGGAGGAGCCGACGGCAGGATCCTGTCGAATTGGTAGGCGTTCTTCTCGGCGACGCGGCAGGATGCCAGGTTGTCGACCTGATGGAGGAGTTCGAGGCGCTCCAGACCATCTGCTTGGAAAGCATCGAAGGACCAGGCGGTGAGAGTATTCAGGGCTCGTGGGGCCACGCCTTGCCCGCGAGCCCGTGCTGCGGTCCAGTAACCGACCTCGGCGGAAGGCTTGCCGGATGCGACTTCCTTGATTACCACGTTGCCCACCAACCGCGGCGGCGCCGCGTCAAGGGCTGTTTCATGGACTGCGAAGGCGAACCGGTCGCCTGCCGCCCAACCCTGCTCCTGAGCCCGCACCCATCTCAGTCCATCGTCCTCGCTCTCCATACGAGAGTTCGTCCAACGCCGCAGCTCGGGGTCCCGGTATACCTCAACCAGCGCGGCAACGTCTTCCGCGCACCAGGGGCGAAGAACGAGAGCGGGAGCGGTCGGCGTCGCGGCAGCCTTGAGTATGACGGGAGCGTTCATTGCCGGATCATATGCAGCAGGGCTTTGATCTGAGATCGGCGACAGCTGGTCCATGCCGCCCCGCGGCCGCCCCATCATCCCCGCATCCGGGCCTGCAGGGCGTGGACGGACCAGTCGAGCACCGGCCGCAGGCTCTCCGGACCCGGCCAACCATTGATCACCGCGAGCAGCGAGAAGTACCGCTCTCTGCGAGGATCGTTCACGCGTTCCAGCCGGGCCATGAGCTGCCACCGGGACTCAGCATCGTCGCGGCAGTCGAGAAGATGTGCGCAGCGGGTCATGAGGACCGCGACAATCGCATCGGCCTGAAGTGAGGCTGGTTCGATGCGCGCTGCCACGGCCGGGGCGATCTGGTCACGGACGATCGCAGCCACGTTGCTGTGCGGCATGGGTGGGCCACCCTGGACGTACCCGGCCGTCTGCTCCTGGGCCATCTGCCGCATGAGGGCGCGAAAGTCCTGGTCCTGGGACAGTTCGGCCAGTTCCACCCACGCCTGGACCTGCTCCGTATCGGGGTTGTCCGGCAGTTCCGGAGTCATCGAGCGCATGATTCCCGTAAACATGGAGCCGGTACCCACACCACCGAACGCGGCGTCGAGGAAATCGCCAACCAGCTGTTGGCGTTCGACTTCGGAGAGCTTGGCCAGTTTGTGCATCAGATGTGTCTCCTCAGGGGTGGCCTCGCGCTTCGCCACGGCGGTCAGCACTGCACGCCGCAGCCGCAGGATTCGGATCTGCACGTCCAACGCGTCGGCCTGTGCCGCGGCAACCTCCGGCAGCGCGAGTTCCCGGTCCATGACCTTCCGGATGGCCGCAAGGTCCACTCCCAGGTCGCGCAGGGTTCGCACAAAATCGAGGCGTGCGACGGCACCGGTGTCGTAAAGGCGATAGCCCGCCGGGCTGCGGTCAGCAGGCGGTATGAGTCCGCAGTCGGAGTAGAACCGGATGGTCTTGACCGTGGTACCCGTCCGCCGGGCCAGCTCGCCGATCGAGTAGAGCGTGTGGCCGTTCATGTCCCCACCCTCCGGTCTCCCCCCGCTGGAGACTCAAGCTCGTGAGCGCGCGACGGTCAGATTCTCACAAACGGCCCTTGCCCGAGCAAGATCAGAAAAGGCCGGACGAAGGCCATTCAAGAAGCGGATCGACTCTCAGAGCCCGTTCGCACGCGAAGGTGCCAGGAAGAGGGTGCTTGCCGACACGGCTGATGGTGCGTACGTACTCGTGGGACTCGCGCGTCGCGAGGTACACGACGTGCGGGCCGTCGAGCCGGGCCAGTGGTCGCCTCGGGCGGCGAGCAGTTCCAGCAGCGCGACGGTCCGGGACGCCGCCTTCGCACCGCGGACTCCGCTGTTCTCCGGCATGGCCACATCGTGGATCGGGGCTGTCGCACCCATTGACCCCGCCTTGTTCACCGGCCTAGCCTCAGTTCGCATACATGTACGGCATCTGCATATGGGGATGAAATGTGTGGAGTGGGCCAGTACGCAGGCCGAGGGCGTCCCCCAGTGGCGGCGCAAGGTCATGGCAGGCGGAGCGCTCTCCGTCCCTCTCACCGAACCCCTGGCCGAGATGACGGTTCTCGCCGTCTCGTGCGGGCCGATCGCCTTCTCCCACATGAACGATCCGGGATTCTGGCCCTTCAAGCCGTACTCGGATCGCCCGGTCGGGCAGCGATCGAGGTCCGTACGAGCTACCCGACCGTGCTCGCGTCATCGGCCTGGGCGGTGTCATGGCCGAGAGCGAACCCTCGACATCCTCGGACTCCGAAGCACCCGACCGTGCCGCCCACGCACCCAAGGAACACGACAACCATGAGCCAGCCGACCGTCACCCGCTTCGCCGTCTACCCCGTCGCGGGCCGCGACAGCATGGAGCTGAACCTCTCGGGCGCCCACGGCCCCTACTTCACGCGCAACATCGTCGTCCTCACCGATACCGACGGCCGTACGGGACTGGGGGAGGTACCCGGCGGGGAGAAGATCACCCAGACGCTGCGGGATGCCGAATCGCTGGTCGTCGGCGCGAAGGTGGGCGACTACAAGCGCGTCCTCCGCGAGATCGGGAGCCGGTTCGCCGACCGTGACCCGGGCGGACGGGGAGCACAGACCTACGACCTGCGGACCACCGTGCACGCCGTCACCGCCGTCGAGTCCGCCCTGCTCGACCTGCTCGGACAGCATCTCGACGTCCCGGTCGCCGCACTGCTCGGCGACGGCAAGCAGCGCGACTCGGTACGGGTGCTGGGCTACCTCTTCTACGTCGGCGACCCCGACCGCACCGACCTGGAGTACGCCAGGGAGCCCGGGTCGGACACCGAGTGGTACCGCGTCCGGCACGAGGAAGCACTCACCCCGGAGGCGATCGTCCGCCAGGCCGAGGCCGCCCACGACCTCTACGGCTTCCAGGACTTCAAACTCAAGGGCGGCGTCCTGGCGGGTGCCGAGGAGGTCGAGGCCGTACGGGCGCTCAAGGAGCGCTTCCCCGCAGCGCGGATCACCCTGGACCCGAACGGCGCGTGGTCCCTGCGGGAAGCGGTCGAGCTGTGCTCACCGCTCGTGGGCACCCTCGCCTACGCCGAAGATCCGTGCGGGGCCGAGGACGGCTACTCGGGGCGCGAGGTCCTCGCCGAGTTCCGCCGCGCCACGGGCCTCCCGACGGCAACCAACATGATCGCCACCGACTGGCGTCAGCTGACCCACGCCCTCGTGCTCCAGTCGGTGTCCATCCCGCTGGCCGACCCGCACTTCTGGACCATGCAGGGTTCGGTGCGGGTGGCGCAGCTGTGCAACGCGATGGGGCTGACCTGGGGTTGCCACTCCAACAACCACTTCGACATCTCGCTCGCCATGATCACGCACTGCGGTGCGGCGGCCCCCGGGGAGTACAACGCCGTGGACACGCACTGGATCTGGCAGGAGGGTCTGGAGCGGCTCACCGTCACGCCGCCCCGCATCGCCGACGGCGAGATCGCCGTACCGGAGGCCCCTGGCCTGGGGGTCGAGCTCGACATGGACCGCCTGCTCGCGGCCCATGAGCTGTACCGCTCGCAGGCGCTGGGCGCACGGGACGACGCCCGGGCCATGCGCTACCTCGTGCCGGGCTGGACCTTCGACGCCAAGCGCCCGTGCCTGGTGCGCTAGGAAACGAGGGAGGCGGGCGCTGGCGACAGCGACCGTGGGCATCGGCTCCGGCATGGTCCACCGCACGGGGTGCGGCAGGAAGGCCCGACCTCTCTCCCGCATCCGCAAAGACTGAAGGGCCTTTACTCAGGCTGGAGTTGAGTACGCGCGCTCATACCCGGCGCCCGCCGCACGGCCAGTATGGGTGCACGGCGCCGTCGAGTGCGCCGGTGTGATCCAGCTGAGCCTGTCAGGGGAATCTCCAATGTCGCGTCGTATCGTTCTGTCCGTGGCTGCCGGTGTCGTCGTCCTCGGGGGTGCCGGTGCCTTCGCCCTCGCCTACGCCGGGGAGCAGGCTCCGGCGCTGGCGAACAGCACGGCCCATTACACCGCTCCCGACGGTGACCGCGACGGCTCGCTCACCTTCACCACTGACGTCACTGCTTCCTCAGATGTCAAGAGCGTGAAGGTGCTGGCCTGGCCGGCGAACTCGTCCTTCGCGAAGAAGGAGCTGACCGCCAAGGACATGGCCGCCGCGGAGTCGGCCGTCTGCAAGCCATCGGGTGGGGACACCGAGCGGTGCACCTAGATGTCGACGGGTCCCCGCGGGGTCTGTGGCACGTGGCCGCCCTGGCCACCGCCGCGGACGGCGACACGACGCGGAGGACAGGACACACCCGCTGACGCGTCAACCGCGCCGGACCACCTACTTCCTGCTCCGGGCGCCCGCTGACACCGCCGACGCATGGCAGCCGGGTGCGAGGCGGGGGTGCGGACGCCGGTCTCACGTTCGCCTGCGAATTCCGCCCGCTACCGTTGCGGCAGCCGCTCGCGGACGGCCAGGACGGGTGGCTCGGTCACGTCGCAGGCGCTCTCGCGGCCGACCCGTGCACTCGTCGGCGGGACCCTGAGCCGTGAGGTCGCGGCCGTCAGTGCCCGGAAGTCCACCCCCGCCACCGCGACACCGGTCAGAAGGCTGAGGGGTGCGCGACCCGGACAGGGGACGCCGTCCTCCGCCGCTACGAGCACCAGAGCGTCACCTGTCCCCTGGGCGTGCTGATGACCGCACCGGGCCGCGCGACTCCCGCCGCCCAAATCCTGACCGGCCGGCTGATCGACCAGTGGCAGGCCGCCCTTCGCCGGGGTGTCCGGCGCATGCAGGACAGCGGTGCGATGGACGGGCGGCTGGACGCCAACCGCACGGCGGCAGCCCTGCTCGCCGCCGTGCAGGGGGAGTGACCATCCTGATGTCCACCGGCCGGGTCACGCATCTGGAGGCAGCGCTCGACAGCATGCTCGGCCTGCTGCGGGCCACGGCCCCCGGGGCGCCCGCCCGCAAGGCCTGACGGCCACGGTCGCCCGGCGCCGCTGTCCCGTCGGTGTCGTGTCCCTCGGTTCGCTCAGCCTGGATCCACCGGCTTGATTCCGGAGTGATCGTTTCGGGGTTGTCTTGGCGGTCGGCGAGATGATCTGGCTGTTCGGGCAGGGGGTATCCGC
>NZ_JBHVCT010000100.1:0-21423 GCF_042803195.1 Streptomyces sp. NPDC057428 | reverse complement strand
GATGTGTATAAGAGACAGGGCTCACCCACTCCCCGGCCGGCCGGGGAGTGGGTGAGCCGGCCCGGGTCATGCCACGATCGAGCGATCGGCACGGCAGTAGGCATAGCGACGGCACTGCAGTCGATATGACGGGCACGGACAGCGGGACTAATCTGTTGGGGTGAACGTGCGCCCGGCGCCTCGGCTCCTCGGGGTCATTCCCGCACCGGGCCTTCGTCACGGAACGGCGTCGATCTGTTCCTTGCTTCCTTCGACGACGGAGGTGATGGTCTCGAAGTCGGCCGCGAACAACTCGGGGTCCCCGGCATCTTCGGAGCCGTGTTCAGTGCCAGATTCCACGCCTTGCCCATGAGCAGGGGGTGTCTGCTCAGTGGCCGCCACGTCGGCCGCGGAATATCCGGTGCCTCCCGGGCTTTGAACAGACACGGGTGCGAACACGGCTTTCCGCGATGCCGGTCCGGAGGGACTGGTCGCAGATGTCATCCTCGCCAAACCATCCCCGGAGCGCCCACCCGGTCTCATCCCCGGGTGAACGTCCGCTGGGCCGGAGTACCTCGGGAGTATTTTGGAGCCGCACGGACACGGGGCACAGGTGGGCCAACGCCTGCCTGATCCTGGCTTGGGCGGGGACCGTGGTGTCGTTCGGATACGGCCCCGGGGTGACCGACCTCGTCTCCGGTGCCCCCGCGAAGTGCCCGTGAAGGATTGCCGCGGTCCGAGCGGATCCGGTGCGCACGGTCGTGGTATGTACCACTGATTTTTTTGCTGAGCTGAAAGAGAGACACAGGTTATGGGCGACGTTGAACAGAAGGCGTGGTTGGCCGGGGGCTGCTTCTGGGGAATGCAGGACCTGATTCGCGCGCTCCCGGGGGTGACCGCAACCCGCGTGGGATACAGCGGCGGCGATGTGCCGAACGCAACCTACCGTAATCACGGGAACCACGCCGAGGCGATCGAGATCACCTTCGACCCCGCAGTGACCGATTATCGCAATATCCTGGAATACTTCTTCCAGATTCACGACCCGAGCACCAAGGACCGGCAGGGTGGCGACATCGGTGCAAGCTACCGCTCCGCCATCTTCTATTTCGACGATGAGCAGCGAAGCATTGCGGAAGACACCATCGCCGATGTGGACGCTTCAGGTCTGTGGCCCGGAAAGGTGGTCACCGAGGTCGTACCGGCCGGGGAATTCTGGGAAGCCGAGACGGAGCACCAGGACTACCTGCAGAAGTACCCGGAGGGGTACACGTGTCACTTCCCCCGCCCCGGGTGGAAGCTGCCGAAGCGCGCGGAAGCGTGATACGGCGCTGACCAGCTAACCGCCCGGATTTCCGGAGGCGGCCGGGGCATCCGACCGGTCGCCGTGCCGGATCAGATAGCTGACCACCGTATTGGTCACGGCCACGAGCGGCACCGCGACGACAGCGCCGCCGATGCCCGCCACGAAGCCGCCGGCCGCCACCGAGAGGATGACCGCGAGAGGGTGCACGCGGACGGCGTGACCCAGGATGAACGGCTGGAGGATGTGCCCCTCGAGCTGCTGTACGGCGAGCACGATGAGCAGGACCAGGAGCGCCTTGAACACGCCTTCGGCGACAAGAGCGACCACGACTGCCAGCGCCCCTGACACGACCGCTCCGACGAGTGGCACGAACGCCGCGGCAAAGATGATGACGGCGAGCGGCAGGGCGAGTGGGACGCCGAGGATGTAGATCCCCAGGCCGATGCAAGCGGCGTCGATGAACGCGATGGTTGCGGTGCCGTGTACGTAGGCGGTCAGGGTGTGCCAGGCGCGAGGACCAGCGCCGCGGAGGGCGGGGCGGGCCCTGGCCGGAGCGAGTTTGAGACTCCACGTCCAGATGCGCGCTCCGTCGTACAGCAGGAACAGCGTGGAGAACAGGGTCAGCAGAACTCCGGCGAGCAGTTCCACGACAACGGTGAAGCCCTGGATGCCGGCGTCGGTGAGCTGCCCGCCTCTGGAACTGATGCTTTTGCCGATCCGGTCCGTGGCGCTGTCGATCTGCTTCTCCGTGATGTGGAAAGGGCTGTCGACCAGCCAGCGCTTGAGATCGTCGACCCCGTCCTCCAGCCGGCCGGACAGGTCGTCGAAATTGTCCATGACCTGCCAGACGACGAACCACCCCACGAGTCCCAACAGGACGAATCCGCAGAGTGCCGTCAATACGGTGGCGAATCCCTGGGGCACGCCGTGTCGATTGAGGCGGGCCACCGTCGGCTGGAGAAGCGCTGTGATGAGGATGGCCGCGACCAGCGAGAGAGCGATGACGTGGACGGCGCTGATGACCTGCCCCAGCACCCACAGACCGGCCGCGATGACGAGAAGGCGCCATCCGGCCTCCGCCGCTACGCGAATTCCCCAGGGGATCACCGCCGCCGCGGGCTCCTGCCCGACGCCTGCACGAGCTGAGGGGTGGGGCGGGGCGGTCGTGGCTCTCGGGGCGGCTTGTGCCACATCCGGTCGCCCTCGCCTCCCCTCTTCCTGGGAACGGAGGCGTTCGAACCAATTCCTGAACCGCACGGCCGCACCTGTTTCTCAGATGAGGAGCTTTGTTGCGACAGGTGCCCCGCTCCGCTCCTGTGGGTGAGTAAGCCTGCTATCTCCCGTAAGTAGGATGAGATTCAATACCAGGCTGTGACCGACAGCCTGCCCCCTGGTGCGGTAGGGGCGGTGGATCACTCCATCGGGTCAGGAGAGAGCGCGTCCGGCGCGCCGCCGTGCGCTGGATCCAGCCGTGCGAACCGAATCGCTCCACCGGCGCCGGAGCACCACTGGGGACACCGTCCCCGATGCCAGGTACTCGTCCGTCGGCGGCCTCGGTCACCGCGCGGTCGGGTAGGTCGGCATCGCCAGATGAGCCAGGTCCGGAGGGGGAGGCGTTGACCGTGGCCAGAGCGGGGCGGCCTCACCGTCGGCGAGTGCGGCAGGCGCGTCGGTCAGATTCATCCGCTCGCGAAGACGCCCGTAGAAGTCCATCGGTCCCAGCCGCACGGAGCGCAGCCGTCGAGGGGCGGCATAGACGCCGATCCAGTCGCCCGGATCGAGTACGCCGCGCAGTTGGCCGTCGACGCTGACCGCGGCCTGACCCGAGCGTTCGAGCAGCCGCAGGGCGATGGGCTCGTCCGGTGCGGCCACGACCGATCTGTTGAAAGCCATGTGCGGAGCGACCGGCGTGAAGATCAGTCCCTCGGCGCGCGGTGAGACGACGGGGCCGCCGGCGGCGAAACTGTAAGCGGTCGAACCCGTCGGTGTGGCGACCAGCAGTGCGTCGGCGGAGTAGGACGCCAGGAGCCTGCCGGCCAGGTAGACGCCGACCGACACCTGCCGGTCCCGGGAGAGCTTCTCCACGACGACGTCGTTGAGCGCGGTGACATTCAGTGCGACTCCCCACTCGCTGCCGGTCTCGCAGTCGTCGCGTACCCGGGGCGGAGGCAGGAGGGGGCCGCGGCCGTAGCAGAGGAGGGTCGCCATCCCCTCCGGGATTGCCAAGGGGCGGGAAGCACGCAGAGTCAGCAGCATGCGTTGCTCGATCTCGACGTCGTCGTCGCGGACCGCGTCCAGCGCCGAGCGCACGGCTGTGGCCGACACCTCCGTCAGGAAGCCGACGCGGCCCAGATCGATTCCCAGTACGAGCGCATCGTTCTCGGAGGCCAGCCGTGCACCGCGCAGGAAGGTGCCGTCGCCCCCCAGGGTGACGATCAGCTCGGGGTTGCCCGCGGCTTCGATCTCCTCCGCGGCGCTGTGCCGGCCGCTGTCCTGCCACACGTCGATGTCGGTGCACTGCACACCCTGTTCCGCGCACCAGGCGTGGACGCTTCGAGCAGCTTCCATGGCCTGTGCGCGTCCCGCGTGCACGACCATCCCGATACGGCCGACTGTCATAGTTCCCTCCATTGCCGACTGGCGACGGGTCACCCTCTCCTCCGGGTGCGACGTCTGTCAGGCGACGCGCGCGCGTACGACCGTGGGCCACCCCATCGGCCCGGCCGGGGCGGCGGCGCAGATCAGACGGTCCGCAAGGCGCCGAGTGCTACGACGGGGGAGATGACGAGAGCGGCGAGCGACATGGTCGTGGCGGTCGGAGCCGTCGGCCCGGGCGTACTTCCGCGACTCAGCCACGAGCCCGCCGCGCCGTCGGTGAGTGAGCGGACCGGCCCGTCGCGACGACTGTCCGTCCCGCGGTCCGGACGGCCGGCACGTCCTGGACGAAGTCGCGGATGGCGCGGGTGAACGACGCCGTTTCATCGACGTGCGCCGAGTGCCCGCCGTCCTTCAGCACCAGCAGCCGCGCGCCGGGTATGACTTCGGCGACCTCCCGACCCCATTCACTACCGCTGCTGACGTCATTGCGGCCCAGGATGACCATTGCCGGCACTGTCAGACCCCTCAGCGAGGCGCGATCGTCGATGGTGTCCGGGGTGAGGTCCTCGTCGAGACTGGAGACGCAGGGCACCGCCTCGGACGCCGCGAGGACGGGACCGGCGGTCCGGCCGGCGACGGCCTGCTCAGATTCGTGGCCTGTGCCATCGGCGTACCCGTGGCCGGTGGCCGGGGCTCCCTCGTAGAGCACCACGCCCGCCAGCCGCTCGGGACGGTGAACGGCGTGGTGGGCGGCGATGAGTGCACCGTGCGCGTGCCCCAGAAGGTGTACCCGGCATACGCCGAGGTTGTTGATCAGGAGTTCCAGGAAGCGGCTGTAACGCTCCCTGGTGTATCCGTGCGGGTGGGACGGGAGACGCCCCGAGGCTCCCGTCCCGATCGGCTCCACATAGACCATGGTGAGGTGTTCCTCGAGGGCCGGTGTGCGCAAGTAGGCCCAGTTGATGCCGGGGCCTCCGGGGTGGGCCACGCAGACGGGTCCGCTGCCGTGCACGTGATAGCGCTGGGCGATGCCACCCACCTCGAAGGAGTGTGAGCCGGGGAAGAGGGTCGGAAGAGGCCGGAATCGCATCGGTGCTCATGTGGGGGCTCCGCATCGTGTGTAGGGTCCTCTACATCGACACGAGGCTGCCGGGACGTACACCCCGAACGCCGGGGCCGGGAGCCGGCCGTCGCCTCAATCCGCGGACAAATGCACTCGCTGCGTCAACTCTTGTCGGCGGACGCGCTCGCCGCGATCTTTCGCGGGCTCCGCTCGACGAGGGAATACATCACGGATCGCTTCTGCTTGTGGCGCTGGATCCGGCCCTTCGCCACCAGCGACTCCAGGGTGTTGCGTACGACCTGGGGTGTCGGCGTCCGATCCAGATGCTTCTCCAGTAGTTCGTCACGCAACTCCTTTGCGAGACGCGGTTCGTCGTGCGTCCCGAGCAGGTCCATCAGGACGCGACCGAGAAGAGGCTGACGGGAGATCCCCCGCCCGACAGCCTTCGGTGCGGCGCCCTTGCGCGGCTGCGTCTCCGCGCCCTTCGCGGGACGCCCGGTCCCACCACCGAGCGGCTCGGCCGCTTCGGATACGGGCCGGGCGCTTCCCGCCTGTGCCTGTCCGGGCAACGACGGTGCGTCCGACGAACGCTCGAAACGCTTCGCGAGGTTCAGGATGTCGACCAGGAGACTCTCCTCCTGCTGCAACATCTTGATTTTCTCGCTCAGTTCCTGCTGTCGGCGGCGATTCTGCTCCAGGTCCGACGCGGCTTGTTCTACGTACCGCGAGCGGAGCGTGGCGGCTGATTGGCTGGGCACAACCGTTCACTCCCTATAAATGTGGATGACGTTGCGCATGGTACCCACGTCCGTGACGTGTATCGAAGCCCACTAACGCTTCCAAGGTGCTCAGCTGGGCCGAGAGTGCCGCTTTCATGCGAATACCGTCATGCGTCCGTCAGCGGCACGAGACATATGCGTGAGTCTTGATACGGCTGGAGAGTGTGCGCAGCGACTGTAGGCGCCTTCGGCGTACGTCGCTGAGGACAATGCCGAACTGTCGGTCGGGGGCGGCGTCGGCGCTGCGCTGACGCCGGCATCCCGCGGTATCCATACCTGGTGGATACGTTTTCTCCGAGTGACCATCGTACTCGTCGCGCGATCCCGGTTGCAGGGAAAAGACGGCCCGCCCCCTGCGGAGACCGGTGTGGGGGAGGGCCACACGGTCGTCACACCCGCAGCCGCCGGGCCGCCGGGCCGCGTGATGACGTGCCGCATCACCGTTGCGGTACAACGCGGCATCGCGGCGACACAAAAGCGGCAGTTTTCTGGCACCAGCCTCTGCCTATGGTGCGGATGCGGGGGCTGCACCGGCCTCTGTTCGCGGCACGACAGAGAACCAGAATGGCTCAGACAATGGCTACACCCCCCACGCCAGCAAACCGGTCGGACCAGCTCGGGACCATCATGAGAGAGCATCGCGACGGTCTGGTGTCATACGCCGAGAGAATGCTCGGTGACCGCGGGCTCGCCGAGGACGTCGTACAGGAAACCGCCATACGAGCCTGGCGGAACGTGGATCGTCTGCTCGGTACCGAGGGATCGGTCCGGGGGTGGCTGTTCACCGTGACACGCCACCTGGTCATCGACCTGGTGCGGAAGCCCCATGCGCGCAAGGAGGTCGTGGGGGCCACGTACAACGATCCGGCCTTCGTGCGTGACGGCACGGACGCGGTACACAACTCGCTCGTCGCGAAGCCACTGCTGCTTCGGCTCTCACCGGAGCACCGCGCCGTGCTTGTGCACATATACCTGTGCGACCGCACCATCCAGGAGACCGCCGGCATCCTCGGAGTGCCGACGGGCACAGTGAAGTCGCGCCAGCACAACGCGCTCCGCAAACTGCGCACCGTAGCCGGTGTCGAGGCCGCCTGAACCGGGCCTCGACGGCCGAGGGCCGAGGCGCGCGTCAGTGCGAAGCTGCAGCTTGCCCGCTCTTCTTGCGCGCGCGGTAGGCGGCTGCCTTGATCTTGTTCCCGCATGAGTCCATGCCACACCACTGCCGCCGCACGCCCCGGGAGCGGTCGACGTAGATGCGTGTGCACTGGGGGTTCCCGCACTCCTTGAGCAGCGGTACGTCCGGCCCGCTGAGGAGTTCGACCGCCTGCCGCGCGATGGTGGAGAGGGCTTCCCCCGGCGTCGCCTCCGTCCAGCGCCCGGAATGGGTCAGCTGAGGCGCGGCCGCAGGCTTGCGGGCCGTCCCGTTCACCGCGTCCAGCGCTCGGGCGGAGAATTCCTCCTCGAGACGACGGGCGGTCACCAGCTCGTAGACGGCCTCCCGCAGCACCTTCGCCTCCTCGACGTCCGCCTGCTCGGCCGGGGAGATCGCGTCCACGATGCCGGACTCCAGGAACCAGGCGTCCAGTCTGTCGGGTGACACGAACATCTCGAAGCGCAGCGACCTGCGTGCGCGGAGCGTGGCGGCGAAGTCCAGGGCGGGGTTCCCGCAGACGAAGACATGGTCTAGATTCATATCACCATTTTGGCAGGTGACTTATCGGCCCGCAAGAAGCGGCACTCTGCTATCCGGGTTATCCGGCATGCGACTCCGGTTCGATGCGCACGCGCGGGCCACGCCGAACGGTGGACGTCTGGCGGCGACCTGCTGCGAGATTGCGAGGTTGTCGACCGGGCACTCTCGTGCCCCACGTTGTTCGAGGGGTATCCCTCGACTGCCGTCCTGCCGTCCTGCCGTCCTGCCGTCCTGCCCCGGCTCGACGAGCCCAGTCGTGCGCCGAGTCCGTCACCTGCTTGACTGGTAATCAAGGACCATGTAACTATCGTCACCGGTCAAAGAGGTGATGATCTTGGCGGCGCAGTGCGATCGTCCGCGGTCTCCGCGGTAGTCGCACCCGTTTTCGCCTTCGCCCCCTCCGTCCCGCCCATTGCCACCGCCCGCACGGGCGTGGCCGTCCCACGGCACGGCGGAACGGACGGTCGCGAACGTCACTCCATCGAATGAGGGGCTGGACATGGCAAGGAAGGCGGACAAATCCGCTGGTGGCGCGCCCGTCGGGCGGCGGGCACTGCTGGGCATGCTCGGTGCCGGAGCCGCAGGGCTGGCCACCGCGCCCTATCTGCAGCGGGGCTGGGAGAGCACCCTCGCCAAGGCGTCCCAGGTCGACGCGACCGGGATCACCGGCCTGCTGCCCAGTCCAGGCGGCTTCCGCTACTACAGCATCGTGGGTTCGGTGCCCCGCAAGGACGAGACGAACTACGAGCTGCGGATCGACGGCCTGGTGGACAGGCCGAAGACCTACTCGCTGGAGGAACTGCGCGCACTGCCCCGGACGCGCGTCGTCCACGACGTGCTGTGTACGGACGGATGGCGCGTGGAGGACACGCCCTTCGACGGGGTGAAGCTCGCGGACCTCCTCGATGCGGCAGGGGTGCGGGCCGAGGGCAAGGCCATCCGCTTCACCTGCTTCGACGGCGCGTACACGGAGAGCCTGACGCTGGAGCAGGCGCGGCGGTCCGACGTCATGGTGGCACTGAACATGCAGGACAAACCGATCAGCCACGAACACGGCGGGCCGGTCCGCCTCTACGTCGCACCGATGTACTTCTACAAGTCGGCCAAGTGGCTCTCCGGCATCTCGGTCACCGACAAGGTCGTACCCGGTTACTGGGAGGAACGCGGATATGCGGTGGACGGCTGGCTCGACGGAGAGGACCGGCGCGGTGGTCAGGCAGCCTGAACGCGCAGAGAAGATCTCCCGGTTCAGCGGCGCCGAGCGGCTGGTGCACCGTGCCACCGGATGGCTGATGCTGCTGTGTCTGGTGTCCGCAGCGTGCCTGTATCTCGGGCCGGTCGCCCAGTTGGTGGGCCGACGCCACCTCGTGATCACTGTCCACGAGTGGTCGGGCATTCTGTTGCCGGCGCCCTTCCTCCTCGGTCTGTTCTCCCCGGCGTTCCGCGCCGACCTGCACAGGATCAACCGTTGGGCGGCGTACGACGGTCGGTGGCTCCGCGCGGTCCGCGGACGGCTCACCGACCCGGGCTCGCGTCCCGCCGGCAAGTTCAACGCGGGCCAGAAGGTCTACGCGGGATGGATCGCGGGAGCGGTACTGGTGATGATGTTCACCGGTCTGCTGATGTGGTTCATGGGGCTGCTGCCCTTCATCTCCCGAACCAGTGCGATCTTCGTCCATGACGTCCTGGCCTGGGCGATCACCGTCGTCCTGATCGGTCACATGCGCAAGGCGTACGGTGATCCGGTGGCCAGGGCGGGTATGCGCACGGGCTACGTCGATCGCGGGTGGGCGATGACGCATCACTCGAAGTGGCTCACGGAGGAAGGCGGGGAGCGCAGCCGGGCGGGGAGCGATGTGGGCTGACGAATGGCCGGCCTCGCAGCGTCGACATCAGGAAGTGTCTCCGGCGCGAACTGGGAGTACGGACCCGTGGACGATGGGTGGACCTGCCTTGACGAGGATGGCCCTGAGCTGTTCTACGTCCGCCGAACGCAGCCCGGGCGGACCCCTGTGTGACCTGCGGACTGAGCGGGCCTGCCGGAGGAGCTCATCGGACGTGCCGTCTCGATGAACGCGTGTGACCTCGACCGGCCCTCGTGAGGGCCGTGCCGGTCGGTCGGTCGAGTTCCACGTCAGCCGTGGATGTGCCGGATCCGTCTCCCGGCAGGTAACCACCGGGAGACGGAACGGGGCTTGAACAGCGGCCGCCATCGCGAGGCGGGGGACCAAGCGATGGCGGCCGCCCAGTCCTGCCGCCAAGCCCAGCCAATACGCCAGGCGGCAGGAGTCTCTCTTCATGGGAACGGTCGGGAAGGCCTCGAGGGTTCACGATCGGTGCGAGAAAGTCCGACGCGGTACGAGGTGGGTAGCTGCCCCTTCCCGCAGTCGCTGCCCGGCGCGGAAGGGGCATGCACCTTCATCGCTCGAGTGGCGGTCGGGCCGGGGTCAGAGCCCCAGGTCCGCGGCGAGGCAGGAGAAGAAGTTCCACTGCCCCTCGGGGTTGTACATGTGGCCGGCCTTGCCGCCCGGGTCGGCGGGCTTGGCCTCGACCATGTCGTCGTAGCGCGTGCGCTCGGGCAACTGACTGAACCGGGCCTGACGTACCGTCGCAGAGTCGTCCATCGTTCCTTCGGTGCCCACAGTCAGCCTCCGCTGGGTCAGTGGCGGAATGCGCCGCACTGCTTGACTGGCACAACAATGCACTGCGCCATGTCACCAGTCAAGGCGGTGATCTAATTGTCACCTACTTGACCGGTGATGAGGGCTCGTGCGAGAGTAATTGCCTGCGCAAGGTGCGCCTCGCATCCCGACCGGAAAGCGCCTCACCTGGCACGTGTGAGGCCCGTGACGGAGGGGCCCCGGACGCGGTTGCGGCGGGCGCTGCCCGCCTCCGGGTCGGCTTCTCGGCTCGGAGGGTGCCCATCATCAGCGACCCTCCGCTCGTCCGCCAGAACGCCGAAGCGTGATCTCGACCGGTCTCCTCACACGCAGGAAAGGCGATGAGCGATGTACATGGAGGAACAGCGTTCTTTGAAGAGCAGCAACCCGGTCCTGTCGCGCCAGGAGTTCCGCCGGGAGCGTGGGCGGAAGGTGACGGCTGGGTGGCCGGTCGGTGGAGTGCCGACTGCAGGATGGGCGAAGGCCCGTTCGCTCGTTGGGCGGGCTCCGGGACGGGAAGCCGCGACCGCCCTCTCGCCGCAGCCGTCCGTTGCTCTGATGACGATGAACGCCGTCCTCGGGCGGGCCGCCATAGCCTTGGCGACCGTGGTGCTCACGGCCGTCCTGTGGTGGACGGTGCCGCCCGTCGCCCCGACGAACCTGGGCGCGTCTTACGGTATCGCCGGTGGGGCTGCCCTGGTGGCCTGTCTCCTGGTGCTCCTCCAGGCGCGCATGGGGCGGCCCTCGCCAGCCTTGATCCTGGTCTACGCGGCTGTGCAGGGTGTCTTCCTCGGAGTGCTTTCCAATACCGTCTCCACGCACATGTCGGCAGGGGTGGTCGTGCAGACGGTGCTGGGGACGATGACGGCCTTCGCCGGTGTGCTGATCGCGTACGGGCTGCGCTGGATCCGAGTGGCTCGCCGACTCCAGGGATTCGCCGCTGCCGCCGCTCTGGGTCTTCTCCTGCTCGCTGCGGCCGACTTGCTGTTCTCCACCTACACCACATCCGATGGTCTTGGTTTCCGAAGCGGCGTCCTCGGCGCCGTTCTCGGTGTTGCCGGCGTCATCATGGGAGCGTCCTTTCTGTCCCTGCACTTCAAGCAGGTCGAGGACGGAGTCACCTACGGCGTCGCTGCGGAGGAGTCCTGGCGAGCAGCCCTCGGCCTGACCTTGACTCTGGTGTGGCTCTACGTGGAAACGGTGCGCCTGTTCACCTTGGTGCGGGAGGACGACGTCTACTGACCGGTGCTTGCCGGCCGGTCCGGGGTCACTCGTCCGTCACCTGTGCACCGCGTGGGTGCCGAGGGGGCGCGTGCGTTGTCCGAGGCGGCGGGCAGGATGAGGCCATGACAGACGGAACGACCTGGCTGGCCGATCGGCAATCCATCGCTTTCGGCGGGTATCACGTGGTATCCGCCCGCGGGATATCCCCGCAGGAACTCGCCACGCGTCTTGCGGCGACCCTGCTCTACGAAGCGGAGCACGTCGTCGTGCCGGTCGGGGACCACACCGGAACCTCGCTCCTGGAACTCATGGACGATTACGGCGACGTCGGGCTGCGTCTCGGCTCCGTGGGGGACTGGTCGTACGCGGTCGCGTACGGCGGCTGGCAGGGCGAATTCGGACCGGTGGCGCCGGTCTCGCGCGACGGCGCGCATGTTTGTCTCCTGGAGTACGAGGAGGAGAACGGCAAGCCGGTGCCGCCCCGGTTCGCCGCTTTCCATGACGGTCTGCTGTTGGCTGCCTTCAATATGCATCTGGACGCCTCGTGGGGCTACGAGGGGATCGAAGGCGAGCCCGGCACAGTCGCTGTGCTGCATGATCGGCTCACGGCCGCCGGCCTTCCGGCCCCGGAGCGGGACCGAAGTGACGTCCACCGCGCGGCGTTGGGAGTTGTCGAGGAGTTCTTCGGGCTCTCGTTGCCGCGGGATCCGATCGTGAGCGGGATGCTCCCGGCCGTCCTGCTCGAACCGGCCTGATCCCGAGCCACGTCGGCACCGGGTCCTGCCTCCGTAGCTGTGACCGGGGCGACGCCGACGCCTCTCAGGCGCGGCGGACCCGCCACAGCCATGTTGCGGTGGCGGCCAGCAGGGCGAGCATGGCCAGATTGGCCAGGAGGGCCGGGGTGTCGCCCAACGGGCCGCCGTCTGAAAGGTTCCAGGTGGCGATGACCGCGCTCGGCACGACGGCGGTAAGCAGTGCGCCGGCGGTCTTCTGGACTGCTGTCCAGTGCACGGAGGTGCAGAGAAGTACCGCGCCGGCGACGCGGAACAGCGCGCCGAACAGTGGCCCGGGGAGGGCAGGGAAGATCATCATGAGGGGCAGTGAGAGGGTCAGCATCAGGAGCGGTACCAAGGGGTGCACTTTGCCGCGCCGGGAGGGCGCGCCGACATTGCTCGGGGCTGATGCCCCGGCGGCCGCTTCCCCCGCCTCGGCCAGCGCAGTCGCCGCGATCGCGCGGGGGTCGCCCAGCTCCGTGAGGATGTCGCGTATCGCGACGTCCGGGCGTTCGGCGCGCGTCACCTCGATGTGCTCGGCGAGATCGGCGAGGAGCTCCTGACGGCGGTCGGCGGGGAGTGCGGAGGCCTCGCGCTCAACGGCGGAGAGGTAGTCGCTTACGGGGTCGGCAGCTGTCTTCATGCGAGGTCTCCGGTGGATGGGTGCGGAGTGGTCAGGAAGGTGTCGACGGCGTTGCGGAAGCCGGGCCAGACTCGGGTGAACTCGTCGAGTGCGGCCCGGCCGCTGTCGGTGAGCGCGTAATAGCGACGAGGTGGTCCGGAGGCGGACTCCTGCCAGGTGGTGGTGACGAGGTCGTCGCGGCGGAGCCGGGAGAGCAGGGGATAGACCGTTCCCTGGCTGGTGGCCAGGGCGCCGGAGTCCTCCAGGGCGTGGAGGAGTTCGACGCCGTAGCGGGGGCGGTCCCGCATCAGGGCGAGTACGCAGTACTCCAGGACACCCTTGCGGAGCTGGGCGGCTGCCCGAGCCTGCTTGGTCGAATCACCTGGTTCCATGCGATGCAAGATACCTGGTGGGGCAAGACAACGGGGAGAGGGGTGCGAATTCCCTCCATGGCAGTCGACTTCCCCGGGCCGCGTGCGGCCCGGGTGACACAACCTTCCTACCTGACAGAGCCGTTGTGGCGGCGCTGCGGGCCCCGGATGCGGTCGGCGCGGTGGCCGTGAGCGCTCGGACGGAAGCTCGCAGGCGGGGGATTCAGGGAGGGCATGGGTATCGCGACGGAGCCGGAGGTGGACGGGATCGTTCCGATCCCCGTCGGCCAGAGCTTCGCGGCGGCCGGATGAACCGACACGCCGTGTCCGAGGCAGGGGTACGGCAGGCACCGGGCCGCCCGGTCAGAAGTCCCTGACCGGGCGGTCCGGTGCCACGGTGCTGCGTAGCGGTCGACGGCGCGACCGAGCGGAGGTCAGCCGCGGCGCAGCGATTCGGCCGCCCGTTCGGCGATGGCGTAGACCGTGGCGTTGATGTTGTTGGACGGAATCGAGGGCATGACGGAGGCATCGGCCACGCGCAACCCGTCGAGACCCCTGACGCGCAGGTCGGAATCCACCACGGACACCTCGTTCTCACCCATCGCGCAGGTGCCGACCGGGTGGCAGTAGGAACTGAAATGCTTCCGGGTGTAGTCGCTGATCGACTGCTCGTCCGCGGCGTCGAGTCCGGGGCCGACCTCCTCGATCCCCCACTCGGCGAGCGACGACGACCGTGCGATGCCTCGTGCCGTCGCGATACCGGACAGTACCGTCCGGACGTCCTGCTCCTCGCCGAAATAGTTGGGGTCTAGCAGGGGCGCCGCGTACGGGTCGGCCGACGTGATCCGCAGGGAGCCACGGCTGACCGGCCGCATGGGCGAGACACCGATGGTGAAGCCGTTCTCCACGGGGGCTATCGGATTGGGGACGGGGATGTCGATGAAGATGATCTGCAGATCGGGCCCGTCCGCATCCGGGGTGCTGCGCAACAGGCCGAGGATCTCACCGTGGTTGTTGCGCGCCGGCGGCACCTGCCGCTGGGTGCGGTACACGAGATTGGCCCGCGGGTGGTCGTGGAGGTTGCGGCCCACGCCCGGCAGGTGATGAAAGACGTCCACCCGTGCCTGGCGCAGGTCGTTCTCGGGGCCGACTCCGGACCGGAGCAGCAGTTGGGCAGAGCCGATGGTGCCTGCGGTCAGGACCACTTCGCGATCTGCCGTGGCGGTGTGGGTCCGGCCGTCGACGCCGTACTCGACGCCTGTGCAGCGCTTGCCGCCGAACAGCAGCCGGTGTGCGACCGCGTCCGTGACGACGTGCAGGTTCGGGCGGTCGATGACCGGTGTCAGATAGGCGTCCGCCGCGCTCTGCCGACGCCCGTCGACGATGTTGAGGTCCACGGCCGCGAAGCCCTCTTCAAGACCGCCGCTGATGTCGTGGGCGTGCCGGTGTCCCGCTTCGACGGCGCTGTCGAGGCATGCGAGCAGGACGTCGTTCGGCCGGGATGCGGGGCTGACGATCAGCGGTCCGGCCGTGCCCCTGCCCTCGGCGCCGCTGATCGCGGTCTCGGTGCGCTGGAAGTAGGGCAGCAGGTCGTCGAACGCCCAGCCCTTGGCGCCGTGTTCGCTCCAGCTGTCGTAGCTGGAGCGGTGTCCGCGGGCGAACACCATGGCGTTGATGGCCGACGAGCCGCCGAGGCCGCGGCCGCGGGGAAGGGCGACCTGCGCGCCAGAGGCCCGCTGCGACACGGTCTTGTCCCCCCAGCTGGCATTCGTGGCTGCGAGACGCGGCCAGGAGGGCGGCTGCGTCACGGCGTCCGGCAGGGCGGCGGTCGAGGCCCCGGCCTCCAGCAGCAGGACACGTACCTCCTTGTCCTCGGACAGGCGCGAAGCCAGCACACAGCCGGCCGTTCCACCTCCGACGACGATCACGTCGTACGCCGAACCCTCACTGGTCATGTGATTCCCCTGTTCCTCTTTGCGGCTGCTCGAATTGGTGACTCAGAAATAACCGTACCATTGCGTGAATCGGCGATTCACAAAAATTGGTACCACCGATTTGTGGCTCTCCGGGCCGATGGAGGAGGGATGTGGAGAGTTCTTCATATCGCTACTGACCTGCTGGAACAGGCAGGGGTGCGGGCGAAGCGTTCGATGGCGGCGCATCCCGGAATTCATTCCGCGGGCGCCTTCAGATTCATTCGGAATGACGGTTCAAGGAGGTCACCACCAGCCCCCTTCGCGGCCTGGAGGAAGCGCTCGGTGAGCGTGTGACTCGGTCCGGCGGGCGCGCGAGCGCGCCAGGGGGCGGTGCGGTCACCCGCGGAACACGCGGGCACGGCCCTGCCGAGCCCTGCTGACCGTGCGTGGTCACACGTTGCGGAGGAGGGCTCGGCGCGGGGCGTTGTCAGTCCAGCCTGCTCCAGGTGAGTTCGGCTGTGCGGTCTGCGCCCCACATTCGTACGGGCGTGGAGACGCCTAGCTTGAGGAGCGAGTCGGCGAAACTCACCTTGCGCACCTGGGAACGTCCGACCCAGTTCGGGAAGAGACTTGTCGTGACGTGGTGTGCGACGGTCGTCGGATCGACGACCTCGAAAGGCCCGCCGTAGGCGAGGTAGCTGACCGACGCCCGGGCGAGTTCGTCGGTCGCGGCGTCCTCGAGCCGTGCCGAGATCATGAGAGGGCGGTCACCGCGTCCCAGCTGCGCCGACATGTATCCCTGAGCGGTGTACACGATCAGCCCCTGCGGCTTGAGCCCGAAAGGGTGGATGACCTCTCCAACGGTGCTTCTGGCGGTGTACGACACGAGCTGCCATGCTCCGAGCAGCCTCTGGCGCACCTGCTCGCGGGCCGCCCGTTCACCTCTTGCGGCGGGAGGGGCAGTGGTGTCCATGGTCGGTACTCCTTTCATGCGACGAGAGGGAGCGGATGAAGCCTTTATGCGGTGGGAGCGGCGATCAGCCCTGGGTGAGCTCTCCGTCGACGAGCCGCCAGAGTTGGAGCTCGTTGGTCTCACGGAGCGGCTGCGGCAGCAGTTCGTCAGGGAAGTTCTGATAGGTGATCGGGCGCACGAACCGTTCGATCGCGCCCATGCCGACGGACGTGAAGCGGCTGTCAGAGGTGGCAGGGAACGGCCCCCCGTGGGTGGAGGCGTAGCTGACTTCCTGCGGGATCGAGAACGCGTTGAACACGATCCGTCCGGTGCGGCGCTCCAGTACGGGCAGCAGCTGCTCGGTGACGGTGCGGTCGGCGCTCTCGGCATGCATGGTGGCCGACAGCTGTCCGCGGAAGGCACGGGCCACCTCGAGCAGCTGCTCGGTGCTGGTCAGCCGGACCAGCAGGAGGGTGGGGCCGAAGACCTCTTCGCGCAGGGCCGGCTCGGCGAGAATCTGCTCACCGGTGACTTCGAGGAGCAGCGACTGGCCGTCAGCCGCTCGGACGGGGGCTTCCCCGGAACCGAGTCGGGCGGCGCCGTGGTCCTCCATCCTCTGCACGTTCCGGGTGTAGGCGTCGTGGATGCCCGTCGTGAGCATGGGGCGCGCCTCCACCTTCTCCACCTCGGCGACGGCCGCGTCACGCAGTTCGGCGTAGCCGGGTCCTTCGACGGCGAAGAGGATGGCGGGCTTGAGGCAAGCCTGCCCGACGTTGTACATGCCGCGCTGGACCAGGCCCGTGCCGATTTCGGCCCCGCGGGCGGCGAGGGCGGCGGGCAGGACGAAGGTCGGATTGACGCTGGTCATCTCGGTGAACACCGGGATCGGGTCGGGGCGCTGCTGAGCGCGACGGTAGAGGGCCATTCCGCCGGCCTCGGACCCCGTGAAGGTGACCGCTCGTACGAGGGGATGGTCGACCAGAGCCTCGCCGATCTCGTTTCCGTCCCCGCGGACGAGTGAGAAGACCCCCTCGTGCAGCCCTGCCTCGGCCACGGCCTGCTGGATGATCCGGCCCTGTATCTCGGAGGCGCCGGGATGCGCGTTGTGGGCCTTCAGGACGACAGGGCAGCCGGCGGCGAGAGCCGAGGCGGTGTCATTGCCCGCGACGGAGTAGGAGATGGGGAAGTTGCTGGCCCCGAAGATCACGACCGGGCCCAGCGCCACCTTCTGCAGCCGGTGATCCATCCGCGGTGAGGGCAGGCGGTCCGGCTGGGCGGTGTCGATGGCCGTCTGGAGGAAGCGCCCCTGACGGACCACGGTCGCGAACTTGCGGAACACTCCGGCGGCCCGCACCGTCTCACCCTCGAACTGGGCGGCCGGCAGGCCGGTCTCCAGAGCGGTACGTGCGGCGATCTCGTCCTTGCCGGCCTCGAGCTTGTCCGCTATGAGCTCGAGGAACGCCGCGCGCTCGGCCAGCCCGGTGTGGCTGTAGCTGTCGAAGGCATCGTCGGCGAGGTTGAGGGCGCGGTCGACTTCGGCTCGGCCACCGAAGGCGAACTCCGGCTCGATGAGTTCTCCCGTGGCAGGGTTGAAGGCCTTCATGACCCCCGCGGTGGCGGGCACCCGGGCCCCGCCGATCAGCA
Organism: Streptomyces sp. NPDC057428; assembly: GCF_042803195.1. Taxonomy (NCBI): domain Bacteria; kingdom Bacillati; phylum Actinomycetota; class Actinomycetes; order Kitasatosporales; family Streptomycetaceae; genus Streptomyces; species Streptomyces sp. NPDC057428. The sequence continues at coordinate 3,843 of NZ_JBHVCT010000100.1, read as the reverse complement.
GTTCTCCGGTCAACGTCATGACTGTGCTCCCTCGAATGCGGCGGTGAACTCGTCCGTGGTGGTGATGGCGTGGGCGTAGGTGGGGCCGTTCAACTCGTGAGCGGCATGCATCATTTCGGGCAGGAAGGCAGCGGTAGCATCGCGAACCAAGGTCACGTGGTAGCCGAGTTCCATCGCGAAACGGCCTGTGGACTCGATGCAGGTGTTCGCCAGCAGGCCGACGAGCACCACGTGGGTGATGCCGTGCTGCTTGAGCTGGAAGTCCAGGTCGGTGTTGGCGAACCCGCTCTGGGCCCAGTGCTCGGCGACGACGACGTCTCCGGGCTGCGGCTGGAAGTCGGGGTGGAACTCCCCTCCCCAGGTCCCGCGCGCGAAGCTGTGCCGCTCCATGATGCCGAGCTGGGTGGGGTTGGGGTGGTTCCACGTCTCGTAGTCGCCCGGCTCCCAGCGCCGGTGGGGGACGAACGCGACGAGCGAACCGGCGTCGCGCGCGGCCCCGACCACGGAGCGCAGATGATCCAGCAGGCCTGTCTCGTCGGCCATGGGCTTCAGGCGGGGCCAGATCTTTCCGCCCTCGGACAGGAAGTCGTTGTAGGGGTCGACGAGCAGGACGGCAGTGTGACGGGGGTCGTATTGCTGGGACATGAACGCTCCAATTTGGATGATGGCGAACATCTACATTGAAGATTACTTGCATCATCCAGAATGTCAAGGATCTACCGTTCGAACAGCAGGAGGCGGCTGTCGCGTATGATGGGCATCATCTAGCATTCCGATACGACGAGTACCCCTCGAAGGAGGTGGTCGGCATGGGACGCTCACAGGCCGAGAAGGTGTTGACCCACGAGCGCATCCTGCGCATCGCAGCCCGCAAGGTCCGTGAGGAGGGTGTGACCCGTCCTGGCGTGGCGGACCTCATGAAAGAGGCTGGTCTGACCCACGGCGGGTTCTACAAGCACTTCGCCTCCCGCGACGACCTGATCGTCCAGGCTTCGGCAGCTGCTCTTGCCGAGGGCACGGCGAAGATGAAGCGCTCCGCGGGGAAGAACGAGCAGGATCCACGCGCGGGGCTGATCGACGCCTACCTGGCGAAGCCGCACCGCGACACGCCTGCCACCGGTTGTGCGCTGGTCCCTCTGGGCGCCGACGCGGGGCGCGACCCGAACCTTCGAGAGGCGTACGAGAAGCAGGTTCGTACCTACCTGGAACTGCTCGAGGGTCTCGACGATCAGGCAGGTGATGCCCGGGCCGAGGCGATGCTCACGCTCAGTGCTCTGGTCGGCGCCGTGCTCATGTCCAGGGCCGTGGCCGACCCGGATCTGTCGGACGAACTGCTGGAGACGGTCACCGGAGAACTCAAGCGATACGCCGCCAGGGTGTCGTCCCCGACCGGGTGACTGCCATCCTCAAGGGGTCGTGACCCAGGCGTCATCCCATGGGATCGACGTTCCAGGCGTCGGGCAGATCGCTGCCGCAGAAGACGCAGACGAAGTCGCCCTCGCGCACGATGTTGTGATCCTGGCATCCGGGGCAGCGCCGGAACAAGACGTCGCAGGTGAAGCCGGACGGGCGCCCGAGCTACGCGGTGTCCAGGGCGCGAGCGACCGAGGGCCAGGAGCTGACGTCCGGGCAGTTCCCGGTCGAGTGGATGCCTATCTCGCTCACCGTCCAGTACGAATGGCCTGTCCCCCGCCACCGCATCCCGGCCCACCCGTGCTTCGTCAGCCCCGGAGGCGGTGCCGGTGCGGTCCCGGCGGCCTATCCAGGGATCATGCCTGGGGCGCGACGTCAGGACGGTCCGCTTCGCCTGCCGGGTGTGTGTTCACGAGCATGAGTACGTCGCTGTCCGGAACTTCGCGACCCTCGTCGTCGAGGAACCCCACGTGGACGGGGCGGCCGTCCTGGCGTGTCCGACGGAGCGCGGAGGGTCCCGAGGGGCGGGTGCGGTGTGCGTCGCCCCACTGCTGGAGCGCGGCGAGGGTCAGCCGGAGTTCGCGGCCGGCTTCCGTCAGTTGGTAGCTCTTCCGAGGTCTGTTGCCCGGCTCCTGGTAGGTCTGGGTGCACAGCACGTCCGACTCGACCAACAGCTTCAGACGCGTGCTGAGCAGATTGGAGGCGATGCCCAAGGATGACTGGATCTCGGCGAACTTGTGCCTGCCGGCGAAGATCTCGCGGAGCACCAGAAAGGTCCAGCGTTCACCGAAGATCTGCAGGCTGCGTTCGATGGAACAGGCTGGGTCGTCGTCCGTGGACCCGGACCACTGCCGTCTGCTCGACACCGTCCACCTCCTGTAGTCGCGGACTCACCAGCTGTGTCCCGCCGTCGCGCTTCCCGACAGGCAGCGTACCTCTTGGCTTTCTCTTTGCAAGTGAGGAGTGTCGATCGGTGGGGCCGATGCCCGGTCGGCCGATGCGGGTTCGATTGCGAGGTCAGACCTCGGGGGAAAACCTGTTCTCAGCGCGACTGGTCCGTGGGTGCGTCCGGGGCCGGTCATGACCTGGGCGGCATCGCGCATCGTGCGCACCCCGGGGTCCGGCAGACGCGTCTGCCCGCCTGCCGCCCAGCGATCCGGACTCTGGATTGAAATTAAAGAGTCAAGTGCTAGCCTTCGCGTCGTCGAGATGCGTATGCCGACGGCTCGAACGTACGGAGGTCCCATCCGGTGGTGCCGTCCTGTCGGATTGAGGCGCTTTGCGGCTCACCCTTCGGTCGGCGCCCCTGAGGGGCACGCATCCGGCCTCGTTCAAGCGATTCAGCGGATCACACGTGTGGCGGGCACCCCTGACCGAGGCCCGCCGTGAGAGGAATGTGCCATGGACATCAAGGGATCGATCGCACTCGTTACAGGCGCCAACCGCGGCATCGGCCGCGCGTTCGCCCGCGAGCTGCTCAACCAGGGCGCCGTGAAGGTCTACGCCGGTGTCCGGGATCCGGCCACCGTGACGGATCCCGGTCTCGTCCCCCTTCGCCTCGACGTCACGGACGAGGAAAGTGTGGCCGCGGCCGCGGCAGTCGCGGGAGATGTCTCCATCGTGATCAACAACGCGGGGGTCGGTGGCTCCGGCACACAACTGCTGGAGGGGGCGTTCGACGGTGCCCGGCAGGCGATGGACGTGAACTACTTCGGGACCTGGGCGGTGTCGCGGGCCTTCGCTCCCATTCTCGCCCGCAACGGCGGAGGGGCCCTGGTCAACATGCTTTCGGTGGCGTCGTGGGCCGGACAGCCGCAGTTCGCCGGATACGCGGCGTCCAAGGCTGCTCAGTGGTCACTGACGGATGCCCTGCGGAAGGGGCTCCAGGGCCAGGGGACTCTCGTGGTCGGAGTGCATGCCGGATTCGTCGATACGGATCTCAGCGCCTGGACCGACGCGCCGAAGATCAGCGCCGCTACTGTCGCCGAGCTCACCGTGGACGCCGTGCTCCGTGGTCAGCTGGAGGTCCTGGCCGACGAGCAGACTCGTTCGGTCAAAGCAGCGCTGTCGGAGCCGCCCAGCCTGACGTCCGGCCTCTGAGCCCTCGCCGCCAGGACACTTCCGCAGCGAGCGGGCCTCGGCGGCGCGGCTGTCGGTGCGGCGGGGCACGCCACGTCGATCCGTATGCCCTCCCTGCCCATGTGCGCCGCGGGAAGCGGCGTGGTCGTGGTTGACGGTGCGACGGAGGCGGGGCGTGCCTGCGTTGCGGAACCTCCGCGCGATGCGGGGCACGAGGTGGCGGCAGGTCGCAGGAGGCGCTCGAATCGGCCTTTTTGGGCTCTCCTGCCGTATGTGTGGGTCACTCTGTAGCAACTTGACGGCCGGGGAGGGTGGGTTTGTCTCCGGCGAGGGTGAGCATGACGAGGGCGA
>NZ_JBHVCT010000099.1:0-21441 GCF_042803195.1 Streptomyces sp. NPDC057428 | reverse complement strand
ACCCTCCTGGCCACCTGGACCGGCGCCTGCTCGATATGCGGCCAACCCGCACCAACCCCCGAACCACACCACAGGATCTAACAAAGCCCTACTAGAGGGTGCCGGGAGGCCGTCCTCGGGCGGTCGGGGCCGGATTTCACTTTCCGGCTGGTCGCAGGCTAAAGTTCTTCTTGTTCGCAGCGCGGAAACGCAGGGAAACACGGCGAACAGCGGGGCTATAGCTCAGTTGGTAGAGCGCCTGCATGGCATGCAGGAGGTCAGGAGTTCAATTCTCCTTAGCTCCACAGTCAAGATCCCGTCCCCAACAGGGGGCGGGATCTTTTTTTGCCCCCGGGCCGGGGGCGACTCGTGCGGCCGCCTCCCCAACTGCCTTGTACTGCCGGGCACAAGGGGCGAAAGGCCGCTCGGGGCCCCGCACCGGCGGCGCGTCGGCCGCTGCGATGTCATTCCTTCAGGCCAAAGGCTGGTGACGGGATCGTCGTCGGGCTGACCCCCTTGCGGGGCCATGGCAGAATCGGAGCGCCGGAGGGGGCGACGGACCGATCGGGAGGGAGCGCGATGCCTGCGAGCCGCGTACGAGTCCCCGACCTGCTGCTTGCCCTCACCATGGCCTATTACCCCACCGCGGACGACGGATCCGCCGTTCCGCAGGAGAACTCCTTCGCGTGCACGGCCTGCGGCCACAGTCGGAGCTGACCGGATGGGTGCACACAGGCGGAAGTGTGACTGGTGCGGCAGCGGTACGCCCATCGTCAGGGACATGGACCCCGTCAACGCGGACTTCCAGTACTGGTGCGAGGAGTGCGCGCGGGCGCTGATCATAAAAGGCGACGCCATCGAGACGTACCGCGAGCTCGAAGGGGAGCCCATCTACGGCCGGCTCCTGGAGGAGCACTGCACCCTCAAACGGTTCTACTCCTTCGCGACCGCCTGACAGGGGAGTCGGGGCGCGGACGAGCCGCGGTCCGGGGCGTCCGTCGCCGACTGGGCCGAGCCCAGGTGGAAACGATTTTTGATGGGCCGGGGGAGCGTGTAATGTTCTCGATGTCGCCAGGGAAACCGGGCAACAAACAACACGGGGCTATAGCTCAGTTGGTAGAGCGCCTGCATGGCATGCAGGAGGTCAGGAGTTCAATTCTCCTTAGCTCCACAGTGAAGAAGCGGGTTATCCGGATCGGATGGCCCGCTTCTCGTTGTTCCGGCCCCTTCCGTGCCCGGCGGTCAGCCTCGGCCGCTGCCCAGTGCCTTGCGCTGGGCGCTGGGCAGCACGGGGCGTTCGGCGGGGGCCTGTTCGATGCGCAGGGCCAGCGCCGGGCAACGCCGTACCGCCCGCTGGGCCCGGCCCCGCAGGTGCATCGGAACGGCGGCGTCCGCGAGCGCGGGATAGCGTCGGGACCCAGCCTGATCAGCTCGGGGACGATGTCCGCGCAGAGCCCGTGTCCCCGGCAGAGCGTCCAGTCCACGGCGAGTTTCTCCCCACTCGGAGTGGACTCCTCCAGGTCCTCGTATCCGGCGGCGGGCAGCGGCAGCACCCCCAGCGTCTCCCGTCCGCAGCCGCCGTCCAGGACGTGCGCGGCGAGGTCGTCCGTGAACGCGGAGAGGGTCGACGACAGGAAACGGGCCGAGCCGTCCGGATGCTTGCAGGCCCCGCGGCCCTTCACGGCCTGGGTCACCTCGCGCAGCGCCTCCAGGGCCGCCGGCCCGCCGCCGTTCAGTACGTCCGAGAGGCCGCCCGCCGCCGCCGACAGACCCAGCTTGCAGGGACCGCACTGGCCGGCGGTCTCGGCAGCCAGCCAGTTCGCGATCCTCAGCGACTCGCCGATCGGACAGGTGTCGGGTCCGATCGGCAGGATGGCCCCGGCGCCGAGTGCGCCGCCCGCCGCCGCCAGCGAGGCTCTGGAGACCACGGCGTCGTGCGAGGCGATCGCGTCGATCCAGTTGCCGTGATAGCCGCCGGTGAGTACCCCCTGGGGCAGCGGTGGGGCTCCCGCGAGTTGCAGGACGTAACGCAGCGGCACCCCGGTGGGCACCTCGATCACCATCGGGGCCGCCACGGCCCCGGAGACCGTGAGCAGGACCGTGCCCGGCTCGTCGTGCAGGCCTGTGTGCCCGTAGCGGCGGGACCCGATGCGTGCGGCGACCGCGAGCTGCGCGAACGTCTCCGCGTTCGACAGGAGTGTCGGGGCTCCGGCGACGCCGGACTCGGCCGCGCGCTCGCGGCGTCCCGGCGGAAGGGCGGGGCCGCCGTTCACCGCCCGGATGACGGCGGAGGCTTCCCCGGAGACCATGCGCTCGGGGGTGCGCACCACCCGGGCTCGCAGGTGCTGCCCGCGCTTGTCGGACAGACCGCGTTCGGCCAGGGCGGTGCGGACGGATATCTCCGTGGAGTTGCGGGTGACGGCCACGACCAGCGTGCGGGCGCCGAGTGCCTCGGCGGCGAGCAGGGCGCCGTCCAGGATGAGGTGCGGAGCACGGTTGAGGAGCACGGTGTCCTTGCGGCAGGCGGGTTCGCCCTCGCTGCCGTTGATCACGACGACGGGCCTGACCCCGCGCCGGATGGAGGCCTTCGCCACCGCGCGGAGCTTCTTCCCGAACGGGAATCCCGCGCCGCCGCGGCCGCGCAGGGAGATCGACTCGGCCAGTTCGGCGAGCCGCTCGCCCGTCATCGGTTCGAGCGGGCCGTGCACCTTCAGGTGCATGGCGAGGTCCAGACGTTCCACCAGGTCGAAGCCGGTGGTCAGCTGGGGGAGGCCGACGACGCGGACCTCGGGCACATCGGGGAGGGGGACGTTCAAGGTCGTTCTCCTGCTGGTGCGTGCCAGGGTGCCCCGGCCGGGGGCGGGTAGAGCGGCCCTGGCAGCAGCTCTGTCTCCTGGTCGGACGTGGTGGGCGGATAAGGGGTGTGCGCCGGCGTGGGCGCCTGCGCCGGGGGAGCGGGGGAGGGGGCGGGCCAGCGGCCGTCCGGCTCCTCCTGCGGCACGGCCGACGGCCGGGAGACCGCCCGGTACGCGGCCGAGATGCCCGGCTGTCTCGAGGCGGACGCCCCTGGGGCCGGTGCGAGCCGGTCGGAGCCGCGCGGCGGCGCCTCGTAAGGTGCTTCATAGGGCGGGGCCTCGTACCGGGCTTGCTCGTACTGGGGCTGCGCGTAAGGAGCCTGCGCGAAGGGCGTCTGCTGCCCGTACGGCACGGGCCGTACCCGGGTGCGCCGAGTGTAGGAGCCGACGGGGCCGTCAGGGTCCGCGGGCGGACCGGGGTGCCGCGTACCCCTAGGTCGCGGTCGTCGTCGCCCCAGCCGGGGCGTCCGGCGGCAGACCTCGGCGGGGCTGCGGCGGAGTGGTCTCCGCGCCGGGGAGCGGCGAGGAGCGGACGACCGGGTCGGACGCCGACGGCGGGCCCGCCGAACCGATCAGGTCGGTGACCAGCTCGATGATCAGCCTCTTCGCCGGGGCCGGGAGCAACCGCAGGCACAGTGCCACCGCGACCGCCAGGAGGCACAGCATGTACATCACGACGACCCAGGTCGCCGGCTGCCGGCCCGCGTACAGACCGTGTACCAGGGCGGAGCACCAGGCCGGGTAGGCCAGTGCGTGGAGCGCGCGCCAGCGGCCGGCGATCTTGCCGGGGGTCGCGAACGCGCTGCGCGTGGCACCCGTGGCGGCGGTGACGATCATCAGCAGTCCGGCCAGTGAACCGAAGCCGATCAGTCCGGCGGTGCCGCTGACGCCCGTACCGAAGGGTATGAGGGCACCCAGCAGGCCGGTGTGCCCGAGGGCGACCTTCACGGTGCCGTGCAGCAGGAGGAAGCCGAGCGAGGTGACGGCGGCGGCCCGGTGGATGCCCTGGCAGACGAGCCGCTGGCGGGTCGAGAGGAACAGCCGGTCGGTGGCCAGCAGGCCCCATGCGACGGCGGCGGTGAGCGACACCAGCGTCAGGACGCCGGTGGTGAAGTCGAACGCGGTGCGCATGCCGTCGCTCCCGGCGACGGCGAGGAGCGGAATGAGGACCAGCGCCGCGACGGTCAGCCCGCCCTGCATCGGGCGGCTCATACCTGGACTCGGACTCATGGAGGGGGACGAGCGGATCCTGCGGTGAGGCTTCATGGGGGCGACTCCGAATGGTTCGGCAAAGCGGTCCCGTTGCCGTATGCTAGGTCGCCGCATAGTGGCCGGTACGAGGTTCGAACTGTTGCCCCGATAGGGGGCAGTACGCGGAGTAACCCCCGGAGTGTGTAGGTCCTGCGGAGGGTTCGTGCCGTTCGCGTGCCTGGGGTCCGCGGTGGCGGGCGGCCCGGAGCGGCGCGTGCGCCGGGTATCTGCCGGGCCGGGTGCCGGGCCCGTGCGGTACCCTGACGCCATGCGTGCCGTACGCCTTCTGCTTAGCGAGCCGCGCTGATCACTCCCGACCGGTGAGCATGCCTGGTCGGACTCGGCGCGGCGTCCCCTCCTGTGCGAGGGGATTTTTCGTTTCCGTAGACGTGTGTCCGTAGACGTGGGCGCCGGCAGATGACGATCGATGGAGCTTTGAGGATCATGAGCGAGACGAACACCGCGGCCGAGGTGGCCGCGCCGCACCGCTATACGGCAGCGATGGCCGCCGACATCGAGGCACGCTGGCAGGACTTCTGGGACGCCGAGGGCACCTACGAGGCGCCCAACCCGACCGGCGACCTGGCGGGCGATGCGGAGCTGGCCGCCAAGCCGAAGCGCTTCATCATGGACATGTTCCCGTACCCCTCGGGTGCCGGTCTGCACGTCGGCCACCCGCTGGGCTACATCGCCACCGACGTCTACGCCCGCCACCAGCGGATGACCGGGCACAACGTCCTGCACACCCTGGGTTTCGACGCCTTCGGGCTGCCGGCGGAGCAGTACGCGGTCCAGACGGGTACGCACCCGCGGATCTCCACCGAGGCCAACATGGAGAACATGAAGGTCCAGCTGCGCTGGCTGGGCCTGGGCCACGACAAGCGCCGTTCCTTCGCGACGATCGACGCGGACTACTACAAGTGGACGCAGTGGATCTTCCTGCAGATCTTCAACTCCTGGTACGACGCAGAGGCCGACCGGGCCCGCCCGATCGCCGAACTGGTCGCCCAGTTCGAGAGCGGTGAGCGCCCGCTGCCGGACGGCCGCGCATGGGACGCGCTGAGCGCCGCCGAGCGTGCCGACGTCCTGGGGCACCACCGGCTGGCGTACGCCTCGGACGCGCCCGTCAACTGGTCGCCCGGTCTGGGCACCGTGCTGGCCAACGAGGAGGTGACGGCCGACGGCCGCTCCGAGCGCGGCAACTTCCCGGTCTTCAAGGCGAAGCTGCGCCAGTGGAACATGCGGATCACCGCCTACGCGGACCGGTTGCTGAACGACCTGGACGGGCTGGACTGGCCCGAGGCCATCAAGCTGCAGCAGCGCAACTGGATCGGCCGGTCCGAGGGTGCCCGCGTCGACTTCCCGGTCGACGGTGCCGGTGACATCACCGTGTTCACCACCCGGCAGGACACCCTGTTCGGCGCCACCTACATGGTGCTGGCGCCCGAACACGAGCTGGTCGAGCGGATCATCCCCGCCGCCTGGCCCGAGGGAACGCACCCGGTGTGGACCGGCGGCCACGCGAACCCGGCCGAGGCGGTCACCGCGTACCGCAAGCAGGCCGCGGCCAAGTCCGACGTGGAGCGTCAGGCGGAGGCCAAGGACAAGACCGGTGTCTTCACCGGGACGTACGCGACCAACCCCGTCAGCGGCGACAAGGTGCCGGTCTTCATCGCCGACTACGTCCTGATGGGCTACGGCACCGGCGCGATCATGGCGGTACCGGCGCACGACGCGCGCGACTTCGCCTTCGCGCGCGCCTTCGAGCTGCCGATGCGCTGCGTCGTCGAGCCGTCGGACGACCGCGGACTGGACCCCTCCACGTGGGAGGACGCGTTCTCCTCGTACGAGGCGAAGCTGGTCAACTCCGCGAACGGCGAGATCTCGCTCGACGGCCTGGGTGTCGTCGAGGCCAAGGCGAAGATCACCGAGTGGCTGCGGACACACGGGGTCGGCGAGGGCACGGTCAACTTCAGGCTGCGCGACTGGCTGTTCAGCCGTCAGCGTTACTGGGGTGAGCCCTTCCCGATCGTCTACGACGAGGAGGGCATTGCCCACCCGCTGCCCGAGTCGATGCTGCCGCTGGAACTGCCCGAGGTCGAGGACTACTCGCCGCGCACCTTCGACCCGGAGGACGCCGACACCCAGCCCGAGACCCCGCTGTCCCGCAACGCCGACTGGGTCAACGTCACGCTGGACCTGGGCGACGGCGCCGGCCCGCGACGTTACCGCCGCGAGACCAACACCATGCCCAACTGGGCGGGTTCCTGCTGGTACGAGCTGCGCTACCTGGACCCGAACAACGACCAGCGACTGGTCGACCCGGCGATCGAGCAGTACTGGATGGGGCCGCGCGACGGCCTGCCGACCGGCGGTGTCGACCTGTACGTCGGTGGCGCCGAGCACGCCGTGCTGCACCTGCTGTACGCCCGGTTCTGGTCCAAGGTCCTGCACGACCTGGGGCACATCTCGTCCGCCGAGCCGTTCCACAAGCTGTACAACCAGGGCATGATCCAGGCCTTCGTCTACCGTGACAGCCGCGGTATCGCGGTCCCGGCCGCCGAGGTGGAGGAGCGGGACGGGGCTTACTTCCACGGCGACGAGAAGGTCAGCCGTGTTCTGGGCAAGATGGGCAAGTCGCTGAAGAACGCGGTGACGCCCGACGAGATCTGCGGGGAGTACGGCGCGGACACCCTGCGCCTGTACGAGATGGCCATGGGCCCCCTGGACGTCTCGCGTCCGTGGGACACCCGCGCCGTCGTCGGCCAGTACAGGCTGCTGCAGCGTCTGTGGCGGAACATCGTCGACGAGGAGACCGGCGAGGTCACCGTCGTCGACACTGAGCCCGGCGAGGACACCCTGCGGGCACTGCACAAGGCCATCGACGGTGTCGGCCGCGACATGGCTGGGATGCGCTTCAACACGGCCATCGCCAAGGTCACCGAGCTGAACAACCACCTGACGAAGACGGGTGGTCCGCTGTCCCGTTCGGTCGCCGAGCGGCTGGTGCTCCTGGTGGCACCGCTGGCACCGCACGTGGCGGAGGAGCTGTGGCGCCGGCTGGGCCACACCGGGTCCGTCGTGCACCAGGACTTCCCGGTCGCCGATCCGGCCTACGTCGCCGACGAGACCGTCACCTGTGTGGTGCAGGTCAAGGGCAAGGTCAGGGCGCGCCTGGAGATCTCCCCGTCGATCACGGACGAGGAACTGGAGGCACTGGCCCTGGCCGACGAGAACGTCGTCGCCGCCCTGGGCGGGGCGGGCATCCGCAAGGTGATCGTCCGGGCGCCGAAGCTGGTCAACATCGTTCCCGCATAACGGCGTCCTGCGGCCCGCGTAGTGCGGGGCGGGCCGCAGGGGGCGGCCGGGGCGGTCCGTGTCGGGACACGCCAGGGCTTTCCCCTACGGACAGGGCTTTCCCCTACGGGCAGGTCGGGGGTTCCTCAGGAACCCTCGGCCTGCCCGTTCCGTTTACGGTAGAAGGGCGGGCCGCGCACCGGCAGCCGAGCCGACAACCGAGGGGCGTCCATGGAAGCCGTGATCCTGATCCTGACGCTGCTGTTCGTCGCGTTCGTGGCGCTCGGTGTGTACGCCGGCGTCAAGGCGGTGCGGGCCGCCAAGCGGGGCGTGGACCGGACGATCACCCAGGCTCGCCGCTCCGTCGAGGACACGGCACTACGGGCGAAGAGCTACGGACAACCGGGCGTGCCGGGAGAGCTCGCACAACTGAGGCTCGCCCTGCGGACTTCGATGAGGGCCACCCAGGAGGTGCTGAACGCCGGAGCGGCGGAAGACGCCTCCCTCGCCGAGTCGCTGAACCTGTTCCACCGGCTGAGTGCCCACGGGCGCGAGCTCGACAACGACCTCAGGCGTCTGGAGCGCGAGCCGGACCGGGCGACCGTGGCCACCTTGCTCCCGGGCCTGAGGGAGCGCACCGAGCGCATCACGCACTCGGCGGAATCGCTGCGCTGGGCGGCGCGTGACCGGGCCAGGCAGTTCGCCGACGACGACTTGGCCGCACTGAACGCACAGATCGACGTGGAGGCCGGCGCCCTGCGGCACTGGACGACCGAGGAGCCGCAGACCCAGGGCGGTGACGCGGCCGGGCACCACTGGAGCGCTCCGGCGGACGAGCCGTCGGCGCAGGCGATCACGTCCCCGGATCCCCGGTCGGGCACCGGCTACCCGTGGCAGAAGTCGGCCAAGCCGGAGACGACGAACTGAGCCGGCCGAAAGCCGGCGCGACGGCGGCGGTATGTATCTGGCCCCGTCAATACGTGTCCGAGTTCGACGGATGAATGTTTGCAGGGTGAGCGGAAATGATCAGTAGATCGGTCCTGGGCTGCCGCGCCCCCGCCCTGGAAGGTAATCTCCGGCTCATGTCCCGCCATGTCGCTATCGTCACCGATTCAACGGCCTGCTTGCCGCGCCAGGCGATGGAAAGGCACGGCATCACCGCGGTGCCGCTGACCGTGGTCCTGGGTGACCAGGCGCTGGAGGAAGGCACGGAGATCTCGGCTCGTTCGCTGGCTCTGGCCCTGCAGAAGCGCCGTTCCGTGACCACGTCGCGGCCGAGCCCCGACGTCTTCGCCGCGACGTACCGCGCGGTGGCGGACGCCGGCGCCACCGATGTCATCTCCCTCCACCTGTCGGCCGAGCTCTCCGGCACCTACGACGCCGCACTGCTCGCGGCGAAGGACGCACCCGTGCCCGTGCGTGTCGTCGATACGCGCATGGTGGCCATGGCCCTGGGGTTCTGCGCGCTCGCCGCCGCCGAGGCCGCGGAGATGGGGGGCGGCCCGGACGAGGCGGTCGCCGCGGCCGAGAAGCGGGCAGCGGACACGTCCGCCTTCTTCTACGTCGACACACTGGACTATCTGCGCCGGGGCGGCCGTATAGGAGCCGCCCAGGCGTTGCTGGGGTCCGCACTCGCGGTCAAGCCGCTCCTCCGACTGGACGGCGGCCGTATCGAACTGCTGGAGAAGGTACGGACGGCGTCCCGGGCGATCGCCCGACTCGAGGAGCTCGTCGCGCTGCAGGCCGGTTCGGGCGCGGTGGACATCGCCGTGCACCATCTGGCCGCGCCGGAAGGGGCCGAGCGGCTCGCGGAACGCCTGCGCGGACGCGTGCCCGGACTCGCCGAGCTGTACGTGAGTGAAGTCGGCGCGGTCATCGGAGCGCACACCGGGCCAGGACTGCTGTGCGCTGTCGTCTCACCGCGCTGAATTTCACCCCTGCGGGTGGTGGAGATATTCACAACTCGTAAGTTATCCACCGGATATGGGGCGCGTCGACGCATTCCGGCAGAAGTGTCTAGCGTCGTGCGGCATGAGCTACCGATCGCCCCACTCGCCCGGCCTCGCGGCCGTCCCGCAGCAGCACACCAGCGACGCGGCGCGCACCGTCGCGGATCGGACCGGGCGGACGCCCGCGGAGCCGACCCCGTACGCCGGCGCGCACACGCATCGCGCTGGTCGAGACCCGTCGCGCGGGAGCGGCCCGAGGGGGCGGCGCGCCCGTCACCGGTCCGGTGTCCGCCCGGGCGGCGCGGCCGGCACCTCGCCGGGTGCTCCGTACGGAGCCCGGTACGGGCCAAGGCGCCTCGCACGCGGATTCGACGCCGAGGCCGCGGCGGCCTCGCGGCTCCGGGCGGATGCGCTGATGGCGGGCGGGGGTCCCGCACCTGCGGAGGCGGGGGCGGAGGCGGAGGCTGAGACGGGAGCGAGCGCGGACGCGGCGCCCCCCGCCGCGCCCTGGCAGGCCCGCGCGGCACCGTCCTGGGCCGTGGACGGGGACGAGCCGACCGCGTCTGCCGTGAGCCTTCCGGCGCGTGCGGCCCAGGACGCGGTCTCAGGGGGTGTTCGCGGAGCCACTTCGGCGCCCGGCTCGCTCTCCGCCGAGACTCCGGCCGATTGCCCGGTAACTGACGAACGGGCCGCCTCGGCTTCGGCGGCGCGGTCCGGGCCCGGCGCGACGACGGCTCCGGTCTCGGCTGCCAGGTGGCGCACGACGCCCGACGCGGACTCTCCTGTGGTCCCGGAGATGAGTGCGGGGCATGGTGCGACGGCCGTTCCGGCCCCGTCCAGGGGCTCGCTCCGCCCGCCGGGCCGGGGAACGCACGGGGAGCCGGGCGCCCTGACCGCCGCGGCGGTCGCGGACTCGCTCCGGCCGCCGGACCAGGAGGTGCCCCATGCCTTCGTGACGCGGGCACGGTGGTGGCGGGAGGCCGGGCCGGCGCTGCGGGATCGCCTGCCCCTATGGGTGCAGCTCCGATGTGGCCTGGAACTCCGTGCGCTCGCGGCGGTGTCGGTCGTACTGGCCGGCGCCGTGGTCCTCGCAGCGACGCACTTCTGGTCCGGCCGACCCGAGACCGTGCGCGCACCCGAAAGGGTCGCAGAGGCCGCCGCGGTCCAGGCGGGCACGCCGGGCACTCCGGGCGCCGCGGTGTCCGGTGCCCCTGCCACCCTGTCCGCAGGGTCATCGGCCGGCCCGACTCCCGGCGGACGGATCGTCGTCGACGTGAGCGGGAAGGTGCGACACCCTGGGATCCAGTACCTGCCGGTGGGCGCCCGTGTCGCGGACGCGCTGAGGGCCGCGGGGGGTGTCCGTGCAGGTACGGATGTCACGGGACTCAACCGGGCGCGCGTCCTGACGGACGGCGAGCAGGTCGTGGTGGGGCTGCCCGCCGCACAGCCTCCGCCGGACGGAGTCCTGGGGGCAGGGCCGCCGGGGCACAGCGGACCGACGGCCCCGCTGAGTCTCGGCACGGCCACCGCCGAGCAGCTCGAAACCCTGCCGGGTGTGGGACCCGTCCTCGCCCAGCACATCATCGACTACCGGACCGAGCACGGGGGCTACCGCTCCGTCGATGAGCTTCGTGAGGTGAACGGGATCGGCGACCGCCGGTTCGCGGACCTTCGGGCACTGGTCAGCCCGTGAACAGCACCGATGTGCACAGGGATTCGGGATCTCGGCTGGGAGCCGCCGACCCCCAGCAGGAAGCCCCGGCCGATCTCCGGCTGGTTCCTCCCGCACTGGCGGCGTGGGGCGCGGCGGTGCTGGCACTGGGTGCGCCCGGCCGCTGGGCGGCGGTGGGAGCCGTTCTCTGTGCCTGTGCGGGCCTGGGCCTCATCGCCCTGTCCCGGACCGCGGAAGGCCGCGCCGGCGGGGCGACTCGGCGGGTGATCCCATGGCGGACGGTGAACCCGGACGCGCCCCGGCAGCCGGCGGGCCGCGAGGGGCGGACGCGGCGCGCCACGCACAGCACCACCGCTGCCGCGGTGCTGCTGTGCGCCGCCGCCGGGGCGGCGGCGGGTGGGCTGCACGGAGCGGACTCCCGCAGTGGACCGGTCCCCGGGCTGGCGCGGGCGTACACGGTGGTGGAGGCCGACGTGACCCTCACGTCGGACCCGCGGCAGACGCGGCCCCGCGTCCGGGGAGATCACAGCACTCCCGTATCTCTGCTCATCGACGCCGAGATCGGTCGGCTGACCGCTCCCGGCGGGCAGGAAACCGTGCTTCGCACCCCGGTCCTCGTCATGGTCGCACCTGGTGATGCGGCCGCGCGATGGCGGCAGTTGCTGCCCTCCACCCGACTCCGCATCAGCGGACGGCTCGCACCACCGCGCCACGACGGCGAGCGCATCGCAGCCGTGCTCGGCACCGACGCGGACGAGCCACCGAGGACGAGCGCGAAGCCGACTCCCCTCCAACGTGCCGCGGGACGACTGCGCTCCGGTCTCCGGGAGGCCACAGACGGGCTCGACGGCGACGCGCGGGCACTGCTGCCGGGGCTGGTGGTCGGAGACACCTCCCGTGTCCCACCCGACCTGCACGACGCCTTCAAGGCCACCGATCTCACCCATCTGCTCGCGGTATCGGGTGCCAACCTGTCCGTTCTGCTCTTCCTCCTCATCGGGCCACCGGGTTCAGCCCTGCGCAGCGAACGCCGCGGGCTGGCCCCCAGGCTGGGCATCTCGCTGCGCATGACCGCCGTCATCGGCGGAGCGATCGCTCTGGCCTTCGTGATCGTCTGCCGCCCCGAACCGAGCGTCCTGCGTGCGGCGGTGTGCGGTCTGATCACCCTGCTCGCGATCGGAACGGGCCGGCGCAGATCGCTGATCCCCGCACTCGCCGCCGCCGTGCTGCTCCTGGTGCTGTACGACCCCTGGCTGGCCCGCAGTTACGGATTCCTGCTCTCCGTGCTCGCCACCGGGGCGCTGCTCACACTCGCCCCGCGGTGGAGCGCTGCTCTGCAACGACGAGGAGTCCCGGCACGGCCGGCCGAGATACTGGCTGCCGCCGGAGCCGCCCAAGCGGTCTGCGCTCCCGTGGTCGTGGTCCTCGCTTCACGGGTCAGCCTGGTCGCCATCCCCTGCAACCTGCTGGCCGAGTTCGCCGTGGCGCCCGCGACGGTGCTCGGTTTCGCCGTGCTCGCCGTGGCCCCCGTCTGGATGCCGGCGGCCGTGGGACTGGCCACGGTGGCCGGCTGGCCCGTCAGCTGGGTCGCCTCCGTGGCCCGTACGGGGGCGGCCCTTCCGGGGGCGGAGGCGGACTGGCCCGGCGGCTGGCGCGGTGCCGCCCTCCTGGCCGCCCTTACCGTCGTACTGGTGCTCTCCTCCCGCCGCCTGGCCCGGCACCCGTGGATCTGTTCGGCTGCCGCACTCCTACTGGTCCTGGCGGTACTGAGGCCGGTTCCCCTCACCCGGCTCATGACCGGATGGCCGCCTCCCGGCTGGGCCTTCGCCCTGTGCGACGTCGGGCAGGGCGACGCCATGGTGCTTGCTGCGGGGGAGGGTGCCGGGGTGGTCGTGGACACCGGCCCCGAGCCACGTCTGGTCGACGGGTGCCTGCGTGACCTGGGCATCACCCGTGTTCCCCTCCTGCTCCTGACCCATTTCCACGCCGACCACGTGCGGGGCCTCCCAGGCGTGCTGCGAGGCCGAGAGATCGGCGCGATCCAGACGACGGTGCTCGACGAACCACCGGAGCAGGCCGCCTTTGTGAAGCGGACTGCCGTGGCGGCGCACGTCCCGCTGATCCGGGCCGTCCCGGGGGAGCGCCGCCGCGCCGGCCCGCTCGACTGGCAGGTGCTGTGGCCTGCCGCGTCCGGACAGGGGCCGGCCCTGGTGGCCGAGGAGCCGAACGACTCCAGCGTCACGCTCCTGGTCCGGTCGGGGGAGCTCACCCTGTTGCTGCTCGGCGATCTCGAACCCCCGGCCCAGCAGGGAGTGTTGCGTGCCTTCCCTGCGCTGCCGCGGGTGGACGTACTCAAGGTCGCGCACCACGGCTCCGTGCACCAGGACCCCGCCCTGCTGCACAGCGCCCGCCCCCGGATCGCCCTCATCAGCTGCGGCGCGGACAATCCGTACGGACATCCGGCCGCCCGGACGCTCGAAGCGCTCGAAGCGACGGGAGCGGAGATCCTGCGGACCGACACGAACGGTTCGATCGCGGTCACGGGAAACGGTACGGGGCTCCGTGCGGCGGGGCGGTCATGAAAGGGGAGGGAAGCCGCAGCGTGGCCCGACGGCAGCCCGCCACCCGGGATCGGGGCGGCCCGTGGCGCAGTTGTCCGGGCGGCCGGGGTGGCGCGGTGCTGTCAGACCAGCCAGGTTCCGTCGGCCATCAGGTCGCGCCCCGCGAGCTCGTTCTCCTCCCGCCATGCCTTGACCCCGTGCGGCGTGACGCGCAGGTACACCCACGCGGGACGGCCGCGCAGGTCCCACGTGAGCTTCTCGGTGAACGCGTCCCCGGACTCGGCGGGGAGTTCCGTGCCCTCCACGATCTCCGCCGTCCCCTCGATCAGCACCACGTCGCGGGTGTGCCCGAGAGAAAGCCTGGCCCGGCCGGTGGGTGTCACGTTGACAGCGGTCGGATTGGTACGCCGGGTGGCCAGCAGCAGCGTGCCCCGGTCCCACACGAACGACAGCGGTACGAGACACGGCGCACCGTCGGGCGATGCCGTGGCCACCCAGACGTCCTCGTCGTGGTCGAGACGGTGAAGTACGTCCTGCTTGCGCTGTTCCGGGCTGCGTGCCGGTGCCGGGTCTGTCATGGCCCACACGCTAGCGATCGGCCACTGCCCCCGCCTCGGTCGCCGGGCCTAGGTCCAGTGGCTCATGGCGCCGATCCGTACACGGGGACAGACTTCCGGTATGGACGAAACTCCCCGGACGACCGAAGAACCGCCCAGGCCGGCCCCCGCCCTCACCGGCTCCAGGGTGGACGCCTACCTGGAGCGCATCGGAGCCACCCGCCCCACCCGGGCCGACGCGCCGGCCCTGCGGGAGCTTCAACGCCGCCATCTCATGACCGTGCCCTTCGAGAACCTCTCCATCCATCTGGGCCAGGACATCGTCCTGGAGGAGGAGAAGCTCGTCGACAAGATCGTGACGTACCGCAGGGGCGGCTTCTGCTACGAACTCAACGGCGCCTTCGCCGCGTTGCTGCGCGGCCTCGGCTTCCGGGTCACCCTTCTCCAGGCCCGCGTCTTCGGCGACGGTGGGCGCCTCGGTATTCCGTACGACCACGTCGCACTGCGGGTGGAGACGGATGAGGGCACGGGCCCGTGGCTCGCCGATGTGGGGTTCGGCGACCATGCCCTGCAACCGCTCGCCCTGGACTCCCGCGTGGAGCAGGAGGATCCGAGCGGCAGATTCCGTTTCAGGGAGGCGCCGCGGGGAGATCTCGACCTGTTGCGGGACGGTTCCCGGCAATTCCGTCTCGATCCGCGACCGCGCGCGCTCCCGGAGTTCCGGGCGGGTTCCTGGTATCACCGCACCTCGCCCGAGTCCCACTTCACCCGGTCCCTCGTCTGCTCACGGCTGACCGAGGAGGGGCGGGTGACACTCCGCGGCCGGACCCTCATCCGCACCGTGCGGGGGGAACGTCGTAAGGAGGAGTTGGCGACCGATGCCGACGTACTCCGCGCCTACCTCGTCGAGTTCGGACTGGCGCTCGACCAGATGCCGGAAGTGCGTGCGGCCCTGATCGGCCCCAGGGGCTGACGCCCGGCTTGTCCGAGCAAAGGTCTGCTGGCGCCCCGGCTCGTCGGAGTGAAGGGCTGGCGCCCCCGGGGCCGGACCTTTTCGGGATTCGGATCGCGGGCTAAGGCGTCTCCAGCCAGCCCTCGTAGTCCGCGGCGAACCTGTCGAGTGCCGCTGAGTCCAGTCGTCCCGCCGGGTCCTCGACGACCACCAGCCACTGGGCGTCCTCGGCGTCGTCCTCCCCGGCCAAGGCGTCCCGGACGAGCTGGGGCTCCTCGGTGACCTGGAACCGGTCGGGCAGCTCCTCGGCGACCGCCTCGGCCGTATCCCGGTCGGGCAGTACCAGTACATGTCTCACGTCGTTCACCCGGCCATTCTCCGGCACGCACCCTGAGGCTCCGAGCGCGGGCGGCGTCCCCGCATCGTTGTCACAGGAGCGTGGGATGCTGGAGCGCGATGGCCACCAGACGCACTTCCACCGACGACCCGCTCGCCCCCGTCACGCTCGCCGTGGGCCAGGAGGACCTGCTCCTGGACCGTGCCGTGCAGCACGTGGTGGCGGCGGCCCGCGCCTCCGACGCCGACACGGACGTCCGCGACCTCACCCCGGACCAGCTGCAGCCCGGCACTCTCGCCGAGCTGACCAGCCCTTCGCTCTTCGCCGAGCGCAAGGTGGTGATCGTGCGCGACTCCCAGGACCTCTCCGCCGACACGGTCAAGGACGTCAAGGCGTACATGGGAGCCCCTGCCGAAGAGATCACCCTCGTGCTCCTGCACGCGGGCGGAGCCAAGGGCAAGGGGCTGCTGGACGCGGCGCGGAAGGCCGGGGCGCGCGAGGTGGCGTGCCCCAGGACCACCAAGCCGGCCGAGCGGCTGTCCTTCGTCCGGTCTGAGTTTCGCGCGCTCGGGCGCTCGGCCACCCCCGAGGCGTGCCAGGCGCTGGTGGATTCCATCGGCAGCGATCTGCGGGAGCTGGCGAGCGCGGCCACGCAGCTCGTCGCGGATGTCGAGGGGACCATCGACGAAGCGGTCGTCGGCCGCTACTACACGGGCCGCGCCGAGGCCTCCTCCTTCACCGTCGCCGACCGGGCGGTCGAGGGCCGCGCCGCGGAGGCACTGGAGGCGCTGCGCTGGTCGCTGTCGACCGGGGTCGCCCCCGTCCTGATCACGAGCGCCCTCGCGCAGGGTGTCCGGGCGATCGGCAAGCTCTCCTCCGCCCGCGGCGGACGGCCCGCGGATCTCGCCCGTGAGCTCGGCATGCCGCCGTGGAAGATCGACCGGGTGCGTCAGCAGATGCGCGGATGGACCCCGGACGGGGTCGCCGCAGCGCTGATCGCGGTCGCGGCGGCCGACGCGGGTGTCAAGGGTGGTGGGGACGACCCCGCGTACGCCTTGGAGAAAGCCGTGGTCGCCGTCGCCCGCGCGGCACGTTCCGGGGGCCGCTGAGCGCCGCGCCCGGCGGCTTCGGGCGCTTCGGACACGGGTCGCCGCCGGCCGCCCCGTGTCTGCCTTCCGCGAGGGCTGACGATTGAGCCTCCCTGCGCCCCGCGCCCCGCATCCGCGCCACGCATCGACCCCAAGCAAGCACGAAGGCCCCGGCCGTCGTCCTGGGGAGGACTTCGGCCGGGGCCTTCGGTCAATGCTCGGTGCGCCGCACCCGCGTGGCGAACGCAGGTTCGGTGTGCGGCGCGGGGTGCCGGTCAGGAGCGGGAGAGAGGGCCCGCTGAATCCGTTCCGGCGATCACATCAGTAGCTCAGCCCTGGAGGGCGGCAACCTTGAGAGCCAGCGCCGACTTCTTGTTGGCGGCGGCGTTCTTGTGGATGACACCCTTCGAGACAGCCTTGTCGAGCTGGCGCGACGCGTCACGGACGGCCACAGTGGCCTTCTCGACGTCACCGGCAGCGGCAGCCTCACGGGCCTTGCGGATCGAGGTCTTGAGCGAGGACTTGACGGCCTTGTTGCGCAGGCGCGCCTTCTCGTTCGTCTTGTTCCGCTTGATCTGGGACTTGATGTTCGCCACGAAAGAGCCTTTTCAGGTTCGTTGGATCTTCTATGTGCGCCACGCCGCTTCTGAGGGCCACGAGGCACAGCTGCCCACGGTAGCAGTCACCCTCGGACCGGCCCAAACCGGTCCCGGTCCCGCAGGCGTGGGAGCATGGAGGCTACGTATCGATCCGCCCGACCCGACAACGACCCGAGACACGGCGTTCGGCGTCTCAAGAATCAGGACCCTGCGTGCCCGCGACTCCTACCAACGTGCCCGAGCCGAGCCGTACCGACCCGGCGCTGATCCGCAACTTCTGCATCATCGCGCACATCGACCACGGCAAGTCGACGCTTGCCGACCGGATGCTCCAGCTGACCGGGGTGGTCGATCAGCGGCAGATGCGCGCTCAGTACCTCGACCGGATGGACATCGAGCGCGAGCGCGGTATCACCATCAAGTCCCAGGCGGTCCGTCTCCCGTGGGCGCCCACCGAGGGCGAGGGCAAGGGCCCGACCCACATCCTCAACATGATCGACACCCCGGGCCACGTGGACTTCACCTACGAGGTCTCCCGCTCCCTCGCCGCGTGCGAGGGCACGGTCCTCCTCGTGGACGCCGCTCAGGGCATCGAGGCGCAGACGCTCGCCAACCTCTACCTGGCGATGGAGAACGACCTCACCATCGTGCCGGTCCTGAACAAGATCGACCTGCCGGCCGCGCAGCCGGAGAAGTTCTCCGAGGAGCTGGCCAACCTCATCGGCTGCCAGCCCGAGGACGTGCTCAAGGTCTCCGCGAAGACCGGTGTCGGAGTGGACGCCCTGCTGGACCGCGTGGTCAGGGACGTCCCCGCCCCCGTCGGCCTGGCGGACGAGGCGGCCCGCGCGATGATCTTCGACTCGGTCTACGACCCCTACCGCGGAGTCGTCACCTACGTCAGGGTCGTCGACGGCCAGCTCAACAAGCGCGAGCGCATCAAGATGATGTCGACCGGCGCCACCCACGAACTGCTGGAGATCGGTGTCTCCTCCCCGGAGATGACCCCGGCCGACGGCATCGGCGTCGGTGAGGTCGGCTACATCATCACCGGTGTGAAGGACGTCCGGCAGTCCAAGGTCGGTGACACCATCACCTCCCTGAATAAGGGGGCGACCGAGGCGCTGGGCGGCTACAAGGACCCCAAGCCGATGGTGTTCTCCGGCCTGTACCCGCTGGACGGCTCGGACTACCCGGACCTGCGTGAGGCCCTGGACAAGCTCCAGCTCAACGACGCCGCACTGGTGTACGAGCCGGAGACCTCGGCCGCGCTCGGCTTCGGCTTCCGCGTGGGATTCCTCGGGCTGCTCCACCTCGACGTGGTCCGCGAGCGGCTCGAGCGCGAGTTCGGCCTGGAGCTCATCGCCACCGCCCCCAACGTGGTCTACCGGGTGGAGATGGAGGACGGCTCGGAGCACGTCGTCACCAACCCGAGCGAGTTCCCCGAGGGCAAGATCGACAAGGTGCACGAGCCGGTCGTGAGGGCCACTGTCCTCGCGCCCAGCGAGTTCATCGGCGCGATCATGGAACTCTGCCAGAACCGGCGTGGAACCCTGCTCGGCATGGACTACCTCTCCGAGGACCGGGTCGAGATCCGCTACACCCTGCCGCTCGCGGAGATCGTCTTCGACTTCTTCGACCAGCTGAAGTCCAAGACCCGCGGTTACGCCTCCCTGGACTACGAGCCCACCGGCGAGCAGTCCGCGCAGCTGGTCAAGGTCGACATCCTGCTGCACGGCGACAAGGTGGACGCGTTCTCCGCCGTCACGCACAAGGACAAGGCGTACGCCTACGGGGTCCGCCTCGTCGCCAAGCTGCAGAAGCTCATCCCCCGGCAGAACTTCGAGGTGCCGATCCAGGCGGCCATCGGCTCCCGGGTCATCGCCCGTGAGACCGTCCGCGCGATCCGCAAGGACGTCCTCGCCAAGTGCTACGGCGGTGACATCTCCCGTAAGCGGAAGCTGCTGGAGAAGCAGAAGGAAGGCAAGAAGCGGATGAAGATGGTCGGCAACGTGGAGGTGCCGCAGGACGCGTTCATCTCCGTGCTGTCGACCGACGAGTCCGCGGGCGAGGGCAAGGCGAAGAAGTAGCCCCTGTCACACCCGGCCCTCGGGTCATCAGGAGCGCGCCCCGGCGGTCACCGTTGAGCGCGACGACCTGGAAGTACCCGGGAGTAGCCCAACTGGCCCCTGCGCCGCGGACGTCCGCGGCGCAGGGGCCCGGTTCGTTATGAAGCGGCGGCCTGTTGCCCCTTACGCCACGGTCCCGCGCGCTCTACTCTGATCACCACCCGTTAGTTACTCGCCAGTTAAACAAGCAGGCCGAGCGGGAACGAGAAGCAGGAATACAGGCAGCAGCAGCCCCAAGAAACCGGTCGTAGCAATGCCGCAGGCCCGGAGGACGTCGTGAGCGACACACAGACCTTGATCGACAGCCGGCCGCCCTCCGTGGCGTCCCTCTTCATCGACCGCGTGGCGGCCACCCCGCAGGGGGAGGCCTACCGCTATCCGGTGCCGGCCGCTTCGGGCGAGGGCCCGGACGACTGGAAGTCGCTGACCTGGGCGCAGGCCGCCGAGAGGGTCCACGCCATCGCGGCCGGGCTGATCGGGCTCGGCGTCCTGCCCGAGGAGCGGGTCGCGCTGGCGTCCTCCACCCGCGTCGAGTGGATCCTCGCGGACCTCGGCGTGATGTGCGCGGGCGCCGCCACGACGACGATCTATCCGTCCACGAACACCGAGGAGTCGGCCTTCATCCTGGCCGACTCCGACAGCCGCGTCCTGATCGCCGAGGACGCGGCCCAGCTCGCGAAGGCCAGGGAGAGCAGGGCCGGGCTGCCCGCCCTCGCCCATGTCGTGGTCATCGACCCCGCAGGCGTCGAGCCCGTCGAGGGCGACCCCGAGGGCTGGGTCCTCACCCTGGCCGAGCTCGAGGCCAGGGGTACCGAGTACCTGGTCAAGAACCCCGACGCGATCACCGACCGGGTCGCCGCCATCACCCCCGACCAGCTGGCGACCCTCATCTACACCTCGGGCACCACCGGCCGCCCCAAGGGCGTACGGCTGCCGCACGACAACTGGTCGTACATGGCGAAGGCGACCGTGGCCACCGGCCTGATCACCGCGGACGACGTCCAGTACCTCTGGCTGCCGCTCGCGCACGTCTTCGGCAAGGTGCTCACCTCCGGTCAGATCGAGGTCGGCCACGTCACGGCCGTCGACGGACGCGTCGACAAGATCATCGAGAACCTGCCGGTCGTCCGGCCCACCTACATGGCGGCCGTACCCCGCATCTTCGAGAAGGTCTACAACGGGGTCGCGGCCAAGGCACGGGCCGGCGGCGGCGCCAAGTACAAGATCTTCCAGTGGGCGGCGGGGGTCGCCCGCGAGTACGCGACGGTCTCGCAGGACAACTTCCGGCGCACCGGAAAGGCCTCGGTGCCCTTCGGTCTCGCAGCCAAGCACAAGGTCGCCGACACCCTCGTCTTCGCGAAGCTCCGCGAGGCCTTCGGCGGCCGGCTCCGCGCCTGCGTCTCCGGTTCGGCCGCGCTCGCCCCCGACATCGGTCTCTTCTTCTCCGGCGCCGGGATCCACATCCTGGAGGGCTACGGCCTCACCGAGTCCAGCGCCGCCTCCTTCGTCAACCCCGGCGAGGCCTACCGCACCGGGACCGTGGGCAAGCCGCTCCCCGGCACCGAGGTCCGGATCGCGGACGACGGCGAGATCCTGCTGCGCGGCCCCGGCCTGATGGAGGGCTACCACCGGCTGCCCGAGAAGACCGCCGAGGTGCTGGAGTCCGACGGCTGGTTCCACACCGGTGACATCGGCGAGCTGTCCCAGGACGGCTACCTGCGGATCACCGACCGCAAGAAGGACCTGATCAAGACCTCCGGCGGCAAGTACATCGCCCCCGCGGAGGTCGAGGGACAGTTCAAGGCCGTGTGCCCGTTCGTCTCCAACATCCTGGTGCACGGCGCCGACCGTAACTTCTGCACCGCCCTCATCGCCCTCGACGAGCCGACCATCCTCAGCTGGGCCGAGGAGAACGGCCTGGGCGGCAAGCCGTACGCCGAAGTGGTCGCCTCCCCACAGGCCGTGGAGCTCATCCAGGGCTACGTGACGCGCCTCAACGAGGGCCTGCAGCGCTGGCAGACCGTCAAGCAGTTCCGGCTGCTGCCGCGCGACCTCGACATCGAGCACGGTGAGCTGACACCCAGCCTCAAGCTGAAGAGGCCGGTCGTCGAGCGCGAGTACCAGGACCTCATCGACGACATGTACGCGGGCTCGCGCGAGAAGTGAGCCGGGTTCGGTGAGTGCGGCCGGGGCCGGTGGACGCGGAGGCGTCCACCGG